>CAXTLE010000153.1:0-7267 GCA_964244855.1 uncultured Aestuariivirga sp.
GTTTCGACTTTTGAAATTCCATTGTCGAGCAAGGGCAATACCCACTTGCAACTGGTGCGCAGCGGCAAGGGGCGGAAAATGCCTGAACATGGCCATGGCGGCGAGGAAATCACCGTTATTTTGCGCGGTTCCTATTCCGACCATACGGGCCGCTATGTGGCAGGTGACGCTGCTGATTTTGATGAAGATATTGAACATCAGCCTCAGGTCGACTCCGATATGGACTGCATTTGTCTGGTGGCCACGGAAGCGCCGACACGCTTCAAATCCTTCTGGGCCCGTTTGGCACAGCCTTTCGTCGGTATTTAGTGAATGGCGCTGCCCTGGCGCGTGGTGTGGGTGACGGGGGCTTCCACCGGCATCGGGGCAGAAGTCTCAAAGCAGTTGGCCGCACAAGGCGTTCAAGTTGCAGCTTCCGCCCGCAACACTGAAGCTTTGGCAGCTTTGGGGCAAGGCATACATCCCTATCCACTGGATGTGACTGACGAAGCAAAAGTCGCGGAAACCCTTTCTCGAATCGAACAAGAACTCGGGCAAATTGACCTTATCATCGCCGGAGCCGGAACTTACACCCCTGCCTCCGCCGCCGACTTCCGCACCGAAATGTTTCGCCGCATGTATGAGGTAAACTATCTTGGCGTCATCAATATACTGGCGGCAGCACTCCCTGTATTTCGGGCAAGGCGCAGCGGGCATTTGTCGTGGATCGCCTCCGTGTCAGGCTATCGCGGTCTTCCTAAAGCTGCAGCCTATGGACCGACCAAAGCTGCACTCATCAATCTCGCTGAATCCCTGAAACCCGAACTCGACCGTGATGGCGTCAAAGTCAGCGTCATCAATCCGGGCTTCGTCCGCACGCCGATGACAGCGCAGAATGATTTCGAAATGCCCTTCTTGATGGAACCAGCCGACGCCGCACGGGCGACGATTGCGGGTTTGGTCAAAGGCAAATTCGAAGTGGCCTATCCTACGCCATTTGTAGCTATACTGAAAATCGGACGTCTGTTGCCCTATCGGCTATTTTTCTGGATCAGCCGAAAATATTTGGTTAAACCTTAGGCTTTCTCAGTTTGTAAATCCCTACATCAATTACACCCTCGGCAAAGCCTGCCTCGCAATAGCTGAGATACAAACTCCACATGCGGCGGAATTTTTCGTCGAAGCCCAAGGATTGGATTTTTGGCCAGGCGGCTTCGAAGCGGTCGCGCCACATGGCGAGGGTTTTGGCGTAGGACTGGCCGAAGCATTCCATGCGCTCAAACAGCAATCCGGCTTTTGCGGTTTGTTCACGCATGATGTCCTTTGTCAGCAGCATGCCGCCGGGGAAAATATAGCGCTGGATGAAATCGACGCCGTTGCGGTAGCCGTCGTAGTTCTCTTCCGAAATCGTAATGCCTTGAATCGCGGCAACACCACCGGGTTTCAAACGGTCAAACAAGGTGCGGAAATAGGCGGGCCAATGCGGCTCGCCTACGGCTTCGATCATTTCGACGGACATTATGCCGTCGAATGTACCCTTGGTGTCGCGGTAGTCTTCGAAAACGAGTTCGGCCTTGTCATCCAGACCTTGGCGCTTCATGCGTTTTTGGGCGTAGTCCAACTGCTCGCGCGATAGCGTGATGCCGTGCAGGGAGGCGCCAGCCTTTGCGGTTTCCTCCGCGACACCTCCCCATCCACAGCCAATTTCGAGATAGGATTTTCCGACTTCAACTTCCGCCGCTTCCATAACCTTGTGGACTTTGTGGCGCTGCGCTGCCTCAAGGCTGTTACCAGTGCCATCAAAAACAGCAGAGGAATAACTCATGGTGTCATCGAGCCAAGCCTCATAAAAATTATTGCCGAGGTCATAGTGAGCGGAGATGTTTTCCTTGGAACCGTCTTTGTTGTTGTCGCGTTTTTTGTGCCAGAGCTTGTCAAAAAAGCTGGTGAAGAAGAACCCGGTGGAGGCGTCATCAAGCGCATGGCGGTTTTGCAGGTAGAATCGGAAGAGGCTTGTCGGGTCTTTGCATTCAACGTCGCCAGCCATATAGCGTTCGAAAAATCCGAGTTGGCCTCGGCGGATGCTGGCCCAGACGACGCTGAAGTTTTTAAGCAGCAAATCGGCATCAAAGCCGGTGCCGGTTTCTCCAATGGTGACCACTTGGCCAGACGGCAGGGTAAGAGCGAGCGAGCCCTTAACATTTTTTGGAAAAAACTTGCGGCCCAAAGCCAATATGACGTTACCCAACATACCTTCACTCATGTTCCACACCTCCAGCTCTTTGGCCAGTTACGGTGATTGCATTTTGAGACCCTTCGCCCAAAGTTTCAAGGCCTCCCAGTGAATTCCTGCCATGACTTTAAATGTCATCAACGGCAAACCGAAAAATACTCTTAGAAGTGTGGCGTTGGTAAAAGGTTTCCGCTTCCCCGTGAAATAAGCATTGAGCAGCGGACCTTCAAGTGTTGTCAACGATACGCCGACAGCCAGGTTTTCAGCTGGAACGCTGACACGCAAACCATAGTGCCCTTCAATTTTATTGAAGGGTGAAACGCGAAATACTTTTTCGGCACTGGCGAAGGTTTCGTCACCTGGTGCAAAGGGCCCCGCCGGATAGATGTGCCTGCCGCCAAAGGTGTTGTGCACTTCATATATGACCATGCGGATGTTTTCTGCTGCATCAAGTCCGAAAAACACCGAAAGGGGATTAAAAGTATAGCCCAGAATGCGAGGATAGCAGAGCATGAGAACGCGTGATACCTCGGCAGGGGCTCCGTGTTGACGCATTTGATCCCATGCGAATTCGCGCAGGGGCTTTGGCTGATCTTTCAGTCCTTGATCGGAATCATAGAGCGCGAATAGGCCAAAACGATTGTAGCGCAGCAGCGAAGGCGTGGCTTGCATCTGGTCCACATCGACCAATACACTGGCGACTGTATATTCAAGGTGATGCGCCACGGGACGTAGCCGACGGTGCACGACCTTACCAAGATAGACAGCGGATTGGATGGCGTTCACTCAGCTACCTCGACGAAGTCGCTTGGCAGCGGTTGATGTGACGGCCCCAGATGAATGCGGGAGGATTCGTTCTTGACGTTCCACGGTCTACGCACACCGCCCAATTGTTCAGCGACTGCGAGTCCTGCTTGCAAACCATCCTCGTGGAAGCCTGCGCCAAACCATGCGCCGCAGAACCAGACGCGGTCCGCACCTTGTAAAGACCACAGACGTTTTTGCGCTTCCAAAGTGGCATCGTTAAACATCGGGTGGCGATAGTCAAAGGTGCCGTCGATCAAATCGGTGCGGGGTTTCGACTGCGGATTCAAAGATACGAAGTGTTGATCGGGTGAATCAAGCTTTTGCAGCAGGTTCATCCAATAGGTGACTTCCGGTGCTTCGGATTTTTGCTCGGGCATGCGGTAATTCCAGCCGGACCAGAAGCGTTTGGATTGCGGCATCAATGTTTGGTCACGGTGCAGATAGACACGGTTGGCAGAGGTCTTGAATAGCGACAGCAACTGGTGCTCGTCATTGCTTGGTGTTGCAAGCAGCCGCAATGCTGTCTCTGCATGAGTAGCGAGAACCACTTGATCGAACTCCACTACGCTACCATGGCTGGCGTGAACTTCCACGCCGCGCTTGGTACGGGTGATGCGTTCCACCGGAGTTGAGAGCCTGACGTCAAAGCGCGAATCCTGCGCCAGCTTCGTCACATATTCCGTCGAGCCGCCCTTTACCGCGTTCCAATCTGGGCGGTTGCCCAATTCGAAGAGTTTGTGGTTGGTGAAAAATTTGATGAAGGCGTGAAACGGATAGGCAGCGATCTGGTCAGGGGTTGCTGACCAGATGGCCCCTGCCATGGGCAAAATATGGCGCTGCATGAAGGCTTCGCCATAGCTGTAGTCCTGCAAGTATCGACCAAGGCTGGTGCCGACGCTCACATGGGGGGCGTGTGATTCTGCCTTTTTATAAAAGCGCAAAAGGTCTGCCATCATTTTCCAATGGCGTGGTGACGCCCATTGTCGTGGCGTTCCCAAAAGTGTGCCGAGATGGTTGCCGCTATATTCGTAACGTCCGGCATCAGCGCTGACCGAAAATGACATCTGTGTGGAAACCACGGGCTGATCGAGATAATCCATCATGGCGGTGAAGTTGGGGTAGGTCCAGCCGTTGAATACGATAAAACCCGTATCAACGGGGACAGGCCCGGCACTGGTTTGCACGTTCACGGTGTTTGCGTGGCCACCCAGGCGGTGGTGCGACTCAATCAATGTGACGTGATGACGTTGTGACAAGGCCCAGGCACAGGACAGGCCTGATACGCCGCTGCCGACAACGGCAATCTTCAACTTCGGCAAATTAGATTCTCCTCGCGACAGATTCGACTTCTTTACGTGCGAAAGCGCCATTTTGGATCAAGCACTTCGCCGTGAACATGTCATGAAATTGAATTGACGCAAATGCAACATCATGCGAGGCTTTGACACAGGTTTGGCATTGCCCGACCACTTCGTCTGGAGCAAAAACAAAAACGACCGAGGGGAGAAGGACGGGGACAAACTGTGGCACAGGGTTCGCCATGGTCAATTCCCGCGAACGGCAAACAAATGCCGCTCCGATCAAAACAGCATCTATATGCAATGGAGTGAAACATGACTGAATTCGAATTTAAACTTGGACTGGCACAGAAAGCCGTGACACGGGGTAAATTGTCCCGCCGCGACTTCGTGCAGTTCGCAGTGGCCAGCGGCATGACCTTGTCTGCTGCGGGGACATTGTTCTCAACCGCCGCCCGCGCAGAAGCCAAGCCCGGCGGACATTTCCGTGCGGGCCTTGGACACGGCGCCACGACCGATACCTTCGACCCCGCAACATGGGCACACGGCATGAACTTCGGCTGGGGACGCAGCTTGTCGGGTGCCACATTGACCCGCATCGACCAAAAGGGTGGAGTTGTGCCTTATCTGGCCGAAAGCTTTGAGCCATCAGATGGCGCGAAAAAGTGGGCGTTCAAACTGCGTAAAGGTGTGACGTTCCACAACGGCAAGACCGTGACCGCAGACGACATGGTAGCCACAATCAACTACCACAATGGCGCTGATTCAAAGTCAGCAGGAAAGGCCTATCTTGGTGCGGTTACAGCCGTAAAAGCTGATGGACCAGAAACCATCATCTTCGAACTTTCGGGTGCGGATGCTGACTTCCCTTATGCCTTGGCACAATATCAGTTCCCGGTTCTCTCGGCGACAGACGGCAAGGTTGACCTTTCGGGTCTGGGTGCTGGTCCATATATTCTGGACGGCTTTGAACCTGGCGTTAAGGTTCACTTCAAGCGCAATCCAAATGCGTTTGCTCCAGGTAACTTTGACGAAGTGACGCAGCTTTCGATTATCGATCCTGCGGCGCGTACCAACGCATATCTGGCTGGTGAAGTTGACTACATCGACCGCGCTGACCTCAAGACCATCGACATGTTGAAGTCTGCTCCTGATACGGAAATCTACAACGTGGCTGGATATCAACATTACACTGCTCCAATGCTGACGGATGTGGCACCATTTGACAAGCTCGAAGTGCGCCAAGCTCTGAAATGGGCTGTGAACCGCCAGGAACTGGTGGACAAGGTGCTGTTTGGTTATGGCAAAGTGGGTAACGATAACCCGGTTGCTGCGACCTTGCGCTACGCTACCAATCCTGAGCCAGCTTATGGCTACGACCCGGAAAAGGCGAAGTCCCTGCTCAAGAAAGCAGGTATGGAAGGTCTCAAGATCGACCTGTCTGCATCGGATGCAGCTTTCGGCGGCTCGGTTGATGCCGCATTGCTGATGGCAGAACATGCCAAGGCAGCAGGCATCGAAATCAACGTCGTCCGCGAGCCAAACGATGGCTATTGGGATAACGTCTGGCTGAAGAAGCCCTGGAGCCATTGCTATTGGGGTGGACGTCCAACAGCCGACACCATGATGACGGTGTCCTTGGCTGAAAAGGCCGCCTGGAACGATACGCATTGGAAGAACGCACGCTTCAACGAGCTTTTGCCAATCGCCCGTGCTGAAACCGACGATGCAAAGCGCGCTGGCATGTATGCAGAAATGCAGCAGCTGGTGCATGATGACGGCGGCCAGATGGTTCTGATGTTCTCGAACTTTGTTGGTGCTCTCACCACGAAGCTCGCACATGGTGAACTCAACTCCGACAACGACTTCGACGGCGGTTACATGTATGACCGTTGGTGGTTCGCATAACGCATCACACCGTGATGTAACGTGCCCCCGCTGGAAACAGCGGGGGTTTTTTATTTTGCAGCGTCGGTTTTCGCTGACATTGAACGTTCAGTCTGCTAGCCTTCGCGCAAGGGACACAGAAGCCCTTGGGAACAGATAAACGAGGGAATGCGCCATATGCATCCGGTATTGAAAACCGTGTTGCAGCGGTTGGGACTGGGGTTTCTGACACTGCTTGCTGTGTCCGTCATCATATTCTCATCGCTGGAGTTGCTGCCGGGAGGCTTTGCGGAGGCCACACTCGGGCAAAATGCAACGCCTGAAACGGTGGCGGCTTTCAACAAGTCCTTGGGCTTGGATCGCCCTGCTGTGACCCGCTATTTCGAATGGGTTGGTGGTGCTGTCAAAGGTGATTTTGGCAAATCATTTGCGGGTGCAGGCGGCTGGCGCGAACAGAACGTGCGCTATGTCAGCAAGATAATTGGACCCCGGCTCTACAATACGTTTTTTCTGGCGGCCATGACGGCGATATTTGCAGTTCCGATTGCGCTTGTGCTTGGCCTGCTCGCAGCGCTTTATCGCAACAGCTGGTTTGACCGCATCGTCAATGCAGTGACGCTGACCACAATTGCATCTCCTGAATTTTTCGTGGCCTATATCCTGATGTTTTTTCTGGCGGTGAAATTCCGAATTTTCTATCCCTTGTCGACAGTGAACCAGACCACGCCTTTTTGGGAACATGTGTCGCGGGCAGCGCTTCCAGCGATTACGCTTACACTCGTCATCATCGCACACATGATGCGGATGACACGGGCTTCGATTATTTCGCTATTGGCCAGTCCCTATATTGAAATGGCCAAGCTCAAGGGTTTGAAACCACGGCAGGTCATTTTGAAACATGCGTTACCAAATGCTTGGGCGCCAATTGCCACAGTTATTGCTTTCAACCTCGCTTATCTGGTCGTCGGCGTTGTGGTGGTTGAAGTGGTGTTTGTTTATCCTGGCATTGGCCAGTTGATGGTCGATTCTGTGAGTTCCCGCGACATGCCGGTAGCACAAGCCT
>CAXTLE010000154.1:0-7256 GCA_964244855.1 uncultured Aestuariivirga sp.
AAGCCAAGGGTGCCGTCGAATTGATCCTCGCAGATTGTTACGTCCGCCGCGACAAGGCCTCGCTGATTGCATTCCGTGGCAAGACTGCCGAACAACTCTTGCCGCCCACAAGATCACTCGAACGCGCCAAACGCGCGCTCGCAGGTTTGCCCGGCGGCGGCGGAACCCCCATCGCCATGGGCCTCGACCTCTCGCTCAACACCGCCCTGCAAGTGCGCCGCGCCGGAGGCCGCCCGATTATCATCCTGCTGACCGATGGCCGCGCCAACGTCACCCGTACAGGCGAAGGCAATCGCACCCGCGCCACAGAAGAAGCAATCCAAGCCGCCCGCGCCTTGGCCGGCCTCAACATCCAGTCCCTGATGATCGACGTCTCCCCCGATCCACGCCCCGCCGCCCGCGACTTGGCCTCAGCCATGGACGCAACCTACATCGCCCTGCCCCGCGCGGGGAGTGCGGCCATCGCGGCGCCAGTGGCCGCAGCCTTGCGGCAAGGCCGCACATGAGCGAAGCACTGACCTGGCCCACAGACTGGCCCCATGCCGAGCACAGCCGCTTCGTCGAAGCGGCCCGCATCAAGTGGCACATCCAAAGCATGGGCCAGGGGCCTGACGTTTTGCTGATTCATGGCACAGGCGCCTCCACCCATTCTTGGCGTGATGTCATGCCGCTTCTCGCCACGGACTATCGTGTGCATGCAGTTGATCTGCCCGGCCACGGCTTCACCTCCACAGCCGACGCACAAGGCCGCAGTCTCAACGGAATGGTGCATGGCCTCGCCGCACTTCTGACCAAGCTCGATATCAAACCCGCAATCGTCGTTGGAAATTCCGCCGGAGCCGCCATCCTCACCCGCATGTGTGCGATGAATTACCTAAGTCCCGAACGCTTCGTCGCCTTCAACGGCGCGTTCTTTCCCATCGCCGGAATCGCCGGTGCTATATTTTCCCCCATCGCCAAAACCTTTGCCGCCATTCCTTTCATGCCCAATCTTTTCGCGATGATGGCAGACACCAATGCCGTATCGCGGCTGATGGCCGACACAGGTTCAAACCTCAACCCCGAAGGCCTCGCCCTTTATAAGCGCCTGTTCCGCTCGCCCACCCACATCGAAGCTACACTCGGCATGATGGCCGCCTGGGATTTATCGGGAATGACGCAAGACCTCTCGCGCTTAAAAACCGGCTCGGTTTTTGTAGCCGCGCAAAACGACAAAACCATTCCGCCGGACGTTGCGCGCAAGGCCGCAGCGCTCACCCCCCATGCGCAAGTTGTCACAGTGGCCAACTACGGTCATTTGATGCATGAAGAAGATCCAAAACAGGCCGCTGACATCATCAGGAATACCAACCTATGAATACGATGCCATATACTTTGCCCGAAGATCACCCGCAGCGCCGTGCGCTGAACGACGAGGTTCACGCCCGCCCGCCGGAAAGCCTGACGGCACCAGTGCGCTTGTCTTACCTCGTCATCATGGGTGGCGGCAGCCACGCATCGGACCTGCAAGGCCTGATGGATTTGATTGAAGGTACGGGTGCTCCCAAGCCTTCGTCTGACACCAATCACTACGTCGCAGACCTCGGCCCTTGCCGCGTGCGCTGGGAACGCCACACTGAATTCGTGCGCTATACCTTCATCGCAACGGGTGCTGAAAAAATCCCATTCTCGCAGCCCGCAATGTCGCTGGTGCCTTATGCCTGGGCCAACAAATTACAGGGCAAAACACTGGCGGCAATTCATGCCTCCGTGATCCCCGGCACCAAACCGCCGGATCCTGTCAAAACCGGGGAACGCTTCTTCTCCGGCAATCCCATGATCGGTTCATCAATTGCAGGCGGCGCTGGCCGCGCCTACACCGACTTTCGTATCCATGCCGACGGCTTCGGCCGCTTGCTCGTCTGTGACCACCACATGAATGCCCTGCAATCCGGCAGGTTGGTCCAGCGCCTTTTCGAAATCGACACTTACCGCATGATGGCGCTTCTGGCTTTGCCCATGGCACGCCAGCTTTCGCCTTTCCTCAACTCCTCTGAACAAGAGCTTCTGCAAATTCTCGCCGCAATGGAAACCGCAGGCGAAATTGAAGAGCCGCAATTGCTGGACCGCATCACCAAACTCGAAGCCGCCGTTGCGCGGAAATACACCGACTCCTATTATCGCTTTTCCGCCGCCAATGCCTATTACGAATTGGTGCAGCAGCGCATCGAGGAACTTCGCGAAGAACGCATCGAAGGCCTGCAAACTTTTCGCGAATTCAACGACCGTCGCTTTCTGCCGGCCATCGCAACCTGTCGCGCCGTGGCTGGCCGCCTTGCCGCATTGTCGGACCGTATCGCACACGCCACTGTCCTTTTATCAACCCGCGTCAGCGTCACGCGCGAACGTCAGAACCAAAACGTGCTGCAATCGATGGACCGCCGTGCTGACTTGCAACTCCGCCTGCAACAAACCGTGGAAGGCCTCTCGGTCGCCGCCATCACTTATTACATCGTGGGCCTCGTCTATTACGCCGCGAAGGGCTTTCTGCCGCATGAAGGCCGATGGACACCTGAACAGGTCGCCGCCGCCGCCATTCCGGTTGCGCTGTGTCTGGTCGCCTGGGGTTTGCACCGTTTTCGCAAAGCTCTTCACAAATCTGATTGAAACAAACTTGCGTCCAAACTGATTACAGTTCTATTGTCAGATCATGTTGACAGAATCCCATCGCCCCCACGCGGTCGTCATTGGCTCCGGCTTTGGCGGATTGGCCGCTGCCATCAGGCTGGGCGCCCGGGGTTACCGCGTAACAGTTCTGGAAAAACTGGATCAGCCGGGCGGTCGCGCACTGGTGCACAAACAGGACGGTTTCACCTTTGATGCCGGCCCCACCATCATCACCGCACCCTTCCTGTTTGATGAACTCTGGGCTTTGGCGGGACGCAAATTTTCCGATGACGTGACGCTGAAATCCCTCGATCCATTTTACACCATCCGCTTTGATGACGGCGACACCTTCACCTGTTGCCCGGACCCTGAACGCATGCGAGCCGAAATCGCCCGTATATCCCCAAGCGATGTTGCAGGTTACAATGCCTATATGAAAGACAGCGAAGCGATTTTCAAAGTCGGCTTCGTCGAACTCGGTCATATTCCCTTTTCCAAACTGTCAGACATGGCGGCCTTCGTGCCAGACATGATCAAGCTCGGCGCGTGGCGCTCCGTACACGGACACGTTGCCAAACACGTGAAGCATCCGAAACTCCGCATGGCCCTGAGTTTCCACCCGCTTTTCATTGGCGGCAATCCCTTTCGCACCACTTGCATTTACAGCCTGATCGCCCACCTCGAACGTACTTTCGGTGTTCACTGCGCTAGTGGCGGAACCGGCGCTATCATCAAGTCCATGGTGAAACTCATCGAATCGCAAGGCAGCGAAATCAAGTACCAATCCGAAGTGCAAAGCATCATCACAGCCAATCGCAAAGCCACCGGCGTGAAACTGGCCAACGGCAAAACAATCATGGCTGATGTCATCATCTCAAACGCCGATTCCGCCCAGACCTATATGAAACTGGTGCCCGAACAAGACCGCAAAAAGTGGACCAATCGGAAACTTGAAAAATCCCGCTATTCCATGTCGCTGTTTGTCTGGTACTTCGGCACCAACCGTCAGTACACGGATGTTCCCCACCACACCATCTTGATGGGACCCCGTTACCACGATCTCATCGAAGATATTTTCGAGCGCAAAATTCTGGCCGAGGATTGCAGCCTTTATCTGCACCGCCCTACTGCCAGCGATCCGTCATTGGCCCCCGTGGGCTGCGACAGTTTTTATGTTCTGTCACCTGTGCCCAATCAGGATTCAGGCATTGACTGGACCAGCAAAGCGGAGACTTACCGGAAGCGCATCGCAAAGCGATTGAATGACACGATCATGCCGGGCTTCGAATCTACCATCGTCTCGCAGAAACTGATGACCCCCATCGATTTCGAACAAGGCCTGTCGTCCTACAAAGGCGCAGCCTTCGGACTTGAACCCGTGCTCACGCAAAGTGCGTGGTTCCGCCCACATAACCAAAGCGAAGAGATTGACAACCTGTTTCTCGTGGGTGCAGGCACGCATCCCGGTGCCGGCGTTCCCGGAGTTTTATCCTCAGCCCGTGTGCTGGATTCTGTGGTGCCTGATGCAAACGCTTTTAGCAGAACCTAGCCTCGCATCACCTGCCGATCTGGCGCTGTGCCGGCAAATGATCCGGCAAGGCTCTCGTAGTTTCCACTTGGCCTCACTCCTGCTGCCGGAACGTTACCGCGAACCCGCCCGCGCGCTCTATGGCTTCTGCCGTGTGGCGGATGATGCGGTAGATAATTCCTCCGATCCGCAACAAGCCGTCAACATGTTGATGGCACGCTTGGACCGCATCTACGACCACAAGCCCGATGACGCCGCAACTGACCGCGCCTTTGCCGACGTGGTCCGTCACTTTGCCATTCCACGCGCACTCCCCGACGCCTTGATCGAAGGCTTCGCCTGGGACGCGACTGGCAAATGCTATGAAAGCCTGTCTGACGTCACAGCCTATGCCGTCCGCGTTGCAGGCACTGTCGGCATGATGATGTCGCTGATCATGGGCTGCCGTTCGGCCAACGGTTTGGCGCGATCTGTCGACCTTGGCATCGCCATGCAGTTCAGCAACATCGCCCGCGACGTGGAAGAAGACGAGAAGCTGGGCCGATGCTATTTGCCCGCTGACTGGTTGAAGACAGCGTCGGCACCGCAAGCCGCATCGCGACTGGTGGATGAAACCGAAGCGATTTACGCTCGCGCCACCTCAGGCATCTCGCTCCTGCCGCGCAACTGCAGGGCTTCCATTCACGCAGCACGGTTGCTTTATCGTGAAATCGGACTGCAAGCCAAGCGACAGTCCCACCACGGTCGCGCTATTGTTTCAGGGGGACGCAAGTTCGGCTTGATGCTGCAAGCCTTTCCGGCAGCCCTGTCTCGAGTCCAAGCTTCAACCGCACCCTCCGTGCCCGAAGCCCAACATCTGATCGACGCCGTCCTGACTGGCGCAACACCTCAAGTACACGCCAAGTCCATCACCGAACGGGCCCTTTGGGTTATGGAGCTCTTCAACGCGCTGGAAAGTCGAAATCAAAGGGATCCATCGTAAGATTTCCTGCAGAAGGCCGAGTACCTCAAAATATTCCGATTGTGGCCGACAAAGTGCGGTTTCAGGTGCCATGATCGCCACACAAAATTCAGTGGTTGGCGCGGAACTCCCACGGTGTAACTTTGCCGTCTTTGTCGGTGTCAGCAGCTGCGAGCTTGGCTTTTGCATCCGCAAAGAATTCTGTCTTGTCCAAGCTCTTGTCCTTGTTCACATCAAGAACGACGAACTTCTCGGTACGCACCTTTTGCAAGGCTGCGGTTTCATCACTGTTCCAGTTGAACCAGCCCTTGTGGCCACCGGGGCCAGCGCGGAATTCAACTTCGGACACTTTGCCGTCGCGGTCCTGGTCCATGTGCATGAACGCATGTTCGGCCAGGGCTGCGGCTTCGTCTTCACCTATCACGCCATCATTGTTAGCATCAATGATGCGCATGCCTTTGCCGCCGCGGCCTTCATGGCCGCCGTGTTTGTCGTGATGGCGACCACTACGATCGCCATCGCCGCGTGGTCCAAGATCGTCCTGTGACATGCCGGGAGCTGGTGGAGCGTCATTGGCTTGCTGGGCATGGGCTACGCCGAGAGCGGTAGTGAGCATCAAAGCTGAGGCAATTGAGAGCTTTTGGATCGTGTTCATTTTCTGTCCTTTGGGTTATCGATGCCCATAGGACGGATGGGAAATGCTATTCCGTCGTGGCCTTTCGCATTTGTAATCTTGATGGTTAAATCGTGGCAAGCGCCTGCTCGATGTCGGCAATCAGGTCATTGACGTTTTCGATACCAATGGAGAATCGAACCAGATTGTCCGGCACGGGGCTCGACGGTCCTTCAACGGTTTTGCGATGTTCGGCGAGACTTTCTGTACCTCCCAAAGATGTCGCAGGCAAGACTACTCTCAAGCTAGAACAAAAATGTCTTGCGCCTAGGTAATCCGTGTTCAACAGGAACGACATCATGCCGCCGAAGCCATCCGTCATCTGGCGTTTTGCAATGTCATGTTGGGGGTGGCTTGTGAGGCCAGGATAGATCACGTTTTGCAGCTTTGGATGATTTGAAAAATGCCGCGCGATGGCCACGGCATTGCTGCATGACTGGCGATAGCGCACAAAAAGGGTGCGAAGCCCACGCAACAACAGCCAGCATTCGAAGGGTGCAAGCGGTGCCGAGGTCTTTCCGCGCATCAGCAACAATTCCTCAAAACGCTCATCCTTGCGGGCCGCAATCAGGGCGCCCCCCAATACATCGGAATGGCCATTCAGGTATTTGGTGACGGAGTGAAACACGTAGTCCGCCCCCAGTGTAAGGGGCTGGGTGGTCACTGCCGCTGTTGTTGTGGCGTCGACGCCAAGAATGGCACCTGCTTTGTGGGTCGCTTCGGCGACCGCAGCAATGTCGGTCACATCCCACATGGGGTTTGAGGGTGTTTCGATCCACACCAGTTTTGTCTTGCCCGGTACAATGGCGCTCACAATATCGAGGCCAGCCAGCGTCAAGGTGATGCGGCCTTTGGCTTCCAGTTTCTGCAACCACACGCGGGCGGCGTAATACATGTTGTTGGGGGCCACCACATGGCCGCCCATTGGAAGAGTTTCCACCAGTTGGAAAATCGCTGCCATGCCTGAGGGATAAAGCAGGCAGGCCGCACCTTTTTCGAGGGCCGCCAGGGTCTCCTCGGCCTGCCACAGGGTGGGGTTGCCACCGCGTTGGTAGTCGGCAGGGATCAGCGTTTCATAGTTCGCATCGCGGACAAAGGTTGTCGAGAGATGAATGGGCGGAACGACGGCCCCGGTTGCGGCATCGGTTGAATGCAGCAATTGTGCTGCAATGGTTTCAGGTCTGCGTTGGTGATTAGACATGTTGTCCGCCGTTAATGTGCAATTCAGCGCCCGTAATGTAAGAGGATGTGTCGGTGCAGAGGAAGTAGATGGCCTTGGCCACTTCTTCCGGCTGACCCAGGCGTCGCAACGGAATTTGCGGAATGATTTTTTCGGTGCCCGGAGACAGAATCGAAGTTTCGATTTCTCCGGGTGAAATGGAATTCACACGCACGCCTTGGGGCCCAAAGTCGTGGGCCATTTCGCGGGTGAGTGAGGCTAGTGCAGC
>CAXTLE010000155.1:0-7212 GCA_964244855.1 uncultured Aestuariivirga sp.
CCATCTTCGACTACATTTATGGTGTGCTGCATTGCCCGGCCTATCGCGAGACCTACAAGGAATTTTTGAAAATTGATTTCCCCCGCGTTCCCTATCCGTCATCGCCGGAGGTGTTTTGGGATGTGTCGGCCAAGGGCACGGAATTGCGGAAGCTGCATTTGATGGAAGATGCAGCAATTGGCCCCGCACCTTATAAATTCACAGGCGTGGGCGACACTGTGGTGGGCAAGGTAAAATATGAAGCTGGTCGTGTGGCCATCAACGAAGCCCAAGGATTTGACGGCGTGCCGGAGATTGCCTGGAACTTCACCATCGGCGGCTATCAACCCGCCCAAAAATGGCTGAAAGACCGGAAAGGTCGAGAGCTGTCGTTTGAAGACATCAAGCATTATCAGAAAATCATCAAGATACTGTCAGAGACTGACAGGATCATGAAGACGATTGAAATGCCGTTGTGACGAATGCGGGGTTCCAGCTTTCGCTGGAATGACGGGTGTTTGGTGGTGTGCTTGCCCAATCACATCCCTCTCCCGTCAGCCCGCGGCTGACACCCTCTCCCGCTCCTTCGAGGCCCGCAAGGGCGGGCGCCTCAGGATGAGGGGGCGAGGGGAAGAATTGTGTTCCAGTATTGTTCCAATTGGAATTTCATGCCATGATCACCTTCTGTCGGGAGTGCGTGATGGGCTTGACTTTTTATATTTGTAGCTACATATATTGCTTGGTTACAGTCCCGTGAAACTCACTTGGAACGAAACCAAGCGGCAGGCGACTTTGGTGGATCGCGGGTTGGATTTTGCTTGGGCGTCAGAATTATTTGATGCTGCCAATTTCAACTACACAATTGAAGACCTGCGGCGGGACTATGGTGAAAGACGGTTTATCTGCTTTGGGGCAATAGGGGGCAGATTGTGTGTTGCAGTGTGGACTCCGCGCGGCGAAGGACGTCACATTATTTCGATGAGGAAAGCCAATGACCGGGAACAAAAAAGCTTCAATATCCGTGCTCAATCCAGAGGATGATGCGCCGGAACTGGACGATGATTGGTTTGACCGGGCGGATTTGTATCGTGGCACTGTACTCATCCGCCGTGGCCGTCCATTGGGCAGTGGCACCCGTGAATTGGTGTCGCTGCGGATTGACAAGCAGGCTCTTGCCGCTTTCAAGGCCACAGGGCCGGGCTGGCAGGTGCGCATCAATGATGTGCTGAAGCGCAGTGCCAAACGTCTGGCCAAATAAAAAGGGCCACCTCTCGGCAGCCCTCTGTTAGTCCCGTTTCGCTGTAGCGTTTTTACGCCATCTTGCTTTTGATCAGGCCGACAATGATTTGCAACACGATGCCGCCGATGCCGGAGGCTGCGAGATTGCCGATCATGCTGCCGCCGCCAGCTGCGCCAGCAAGGGCTGGAATCAGCATGCCGAGAATGTTGCCGCCGCCGAGGCCGCCAACGGCGCCTGCGATGGTGTTACCCACGCCGCCGAGGCTGGCGTTCTTCATGGCTGCGCCACCGACGTTGCCACCAACTGCGCCGCCAACGGCTTGAAGAATGAGAGGAAGAAGTGCTTCCATGTGACTGATCCCTTATGATTCGTGCCCACCCCCGCGGCGGGAACACGACCTTGGTAGCAGCTTTAGTGGGAATCACAAAATGGCGCTACAACCTGTGGATATTTGAGTGTGTGCGTGCTTCGAGGCTCGCAAGAGCTCGCACCTCAGCATGAGGGACATGCCGTAAATCCCTCACCCTGAGGTGCCCGGCCTTTTGCGGGCCTCGAAGGGTGCGGTCGGGGCTCTGAACTCAATACGCATTCTCCGACTTCAACAGTGCCAGCGGGGTTTTCGCCAGAATATAGAGGTCAAAACCAATCGACCAGCGATCAATATAGTCAAGGTCGTGCTTGACGCGTTGTTCGATTTTTTCGCGCGTGTCAGTCTCGCCGCGCCAGCCGTTGATCTGGGCCCAGCCGGTGATGCCGGGTTTCACCTTGTGGCGGGCGAAATAGCCATCGACCACTTCGTCATAAAGCGTTCCCGCAGCCTTGGCTTGCGTTGCATGGGGACGTGGACCGACGAGGGATAATGTTCCCAGCAAAACGTTGAACAGTTGCGGCAGTTCATCGAGCGAGGTTTTGCGAATGATGCGGCCCACACGGGTCACCCGCGGGTCATCCTTGGTCACCAGTTTTGATGCGCCAGCGTCTGCCATGTCGGTGTACATCGAACGGAACTTGTAAACTTCAACAAGCTGGTTGTTGAAGCCGAAACGCTTCTGCTTGAAAATGACAGGCCCTTTGCTTTCCCATTTGACGGCACAGGCCACCGCCAGCATGACGGGTGCGAGGCCGATGATTGCGGCAAATGCGATGGCGCGGTCCACGAGTGATTTCATGACCTGATCCCAGCCGCTCAATGGCCGTTCGAAAGCCGAGAGCAGCGGCAGGTTGCCGAGATAGGTATAAGCCTGGCGCGAAAGCTTCAGTTTTCCCGCAGCACCGCTGATGCGGATATCAACGGGCAGTTCCCACAGCCGTTTCAAAATTTGCAACATCCGCGTTTCCGCCGACAGCGGAATGGCAACGATGATGAGGTTGATATTATGTTCACGCGCAAAGGGGGCCAATTCAGTAATGGTGCCAAGCTTCTGATATTTCTGCACCGACTCGGGTGAACGATTGTCAAAGCGGTCATCAAACAGGCCCAGCACTTCGATATCTTCAGACGGCGATTGTTCGAGCAGCTTCAACGCCTCTTCAGCCGCCTGACCACCGCCCACAATCGCAATCCGTGTCCGGAATTGTCCGGCCCGTTCAGCGGGTGCCGCCCAGATTTGCGCGATCAATCGCGTCGCCAGAAAATATGAAGTGGTCAACACGCACCACAGGCTGATCCACAGCGGATGCAATGTGAGTGGCGAAAGTTTCGATATATAAAACATCAGCGTTCCGGCGATGCAGCAAACCGCCGCTGACTTCGCTGCAGTGAGCAGACCATTGGCCCAAACCCGGGGAACATAAAGCCCAAGGCCACGCAGGCCCAGCAAGCTGGCAAACGTCACCATCAGCGCAAAACAACCCACAGCTTCGGGGTAGCCGGGTGGCGTCAGCAATGTCGCCAGCAACACCGAGCCTATGAACAGCACGATAAAATCGCTGGCCTTGGCCAGCCGCTTCACCACATCAGCATCAATCGTCCGTATCGCCATCACACCCGTCCCAAAGCGCACCCCTGCGCATTAGGGCCAATGTGCCGGAACAGACTTTCACAAGGTTAAAATTGCGGACGTTAACTGTGGCTGTGCTGAATCACCGGTGCAGAAATTCGGTAAATGTGGAGTGAATTTAGTAGCGCGCCTCCTGCGCTCCAGCGAAAGCATTGACCGGGCTCACACCGTCAAACGCTGCATTGCCCACCAGCCGTTCCAGCACCGCCAGTTGTGAATCCGCCGTGCTGGAATAGGCGTTGACATAACAAGGCACACGCGGCGCATCGTAGAGATAATAGGGATGCCCAAACGAGATCATGACCGTGGGCATGTCGTGCCAATAGCGATCCATCAGGTTCATCAGCCCCGGCTGTTCCTTCATCCAGTCCAGAAAAATCCGCGACTTGCCGAGCGAGGATTCAACGGGCAGGGCATAGAGCACGAGATCGGTATTATCAGACGTTGGTGGCTGTTCCGGATTGAAATCAGCGACCGTAAAACCGCGCGCCACAAGTCCATCCCGCAGCGCCTGCAACGGCATATCCGGCATATGCGGCAGAAAGCCCGGCGCGGGCTTGCCAATCCAGGTGATGCGCTTGTGAGCAACGGGGTTCAGCGGCAGCAGCGACGTCGTATCCTTCACCAAAGTCACCGATTGATCCGCCACAGCCCGTGCCGCCATCTTGTGCGATGGCGTAGCAACAAGCGCACGAATCTCATCAATCGGTTTCAACCGCTCGTCAATCGACTTGCGATGCAACGCCAGTGCCGCTTTCATGCCAAGAATGCGGGTGACAGCGTCTTCCAACCGCTGATCCGGCAAAGCGCCTGTCCGTAAACCATTTTCCATATGCGCAATATCCGCCTGCACGTCCGTGCAGAACAAAAACACATCACAGCCATTCTCAATCACCAAAGGCACCTGTTCCGCCCGCGCCATCTGACTGGTGAGTCCCGCCATGGGCGTAGCGTCAGACACCACAAGACCATTGAATCCCAACTCCTCGCGCAACAAGGTGTGGTTCAACAATCGGGAAAGCGACGCTGGCTTGTACCGCACCAACCCCTCCGGCACGCCATGTTGTGCAGCATAATAGGGCAGCGCGATATGCGCCGACATCACCGACAACAAACCGCCTTTGATCAAGTCACCATAAAGCCGCCCAAACGTCGCGTCCCATTCTTGCTGGTCCAGCGGATTGATCGTTGTCACCAAGTGCTGGTCGCGGTCATCATACCCTTCACCTGGCCAATGCTTTGCTGCACAACCAATGCCATGCTCACGCAACACATCCATATGCATTTTGGCATGACGCGCAATCGTCTCCACATCACTGCCATATGACCGCGTACCGACAATGGCGCTGCGAAACGCGTGGTTGATATCAACGCACGGCGTGAACGACCAGTTATAACCCAGGGCCGAAGCTTCCCGCGCCATCACCTGCAGGGCCCGCTCACTCACAGCCATGTCCTCAACGGCAGCAAACGCCAACTGGTTCGGCATGTCCGTCATGGCACTGCGATGATTGCCGCCACCTTCCAAATCTTGCGCCAGGAACGGTGGAATTTCGCAACCCTCCAGAAAACGGCGATTGGTCTTCCAACTCTTGTCAAGGTCTCGATTTTCAACAGGCATAAACCCTGCGGGCTGCGATGCAATCAATTCGTCTTCATTGAACCCAATCGAGATATGCACAAACAACTGCCGGATTTTTTGCGCCGTCGACATGCCGTCCCGCGTCCGGCGCACCCACGCCATGTCCTCCACTGACAAATGGAACGGAAATTTAGTCAGGGAGTTTTCAACAGACATGGTTTATCCCGTAAGCACTGATTTGGGTTCTGGGACGTAGCATAGGGGATGAAAAAGATTCTGACACTGATTGCTGTGCTGTTGATTGCTGGGGGGCTAACATTCCATTTTGCCGCACTTGAAACCTTCAACGCACTGGTACCAAAGGATGACGCGAGTATTCTCTGGGCGAAAGACATAGCCTATGGGCCCGACCCACGCCAAAAACTTGATATTTATATGCCCAAAGAAGCCACCGGCCTTTTGCCCATGGTGGTGTTCGTGCACGGCGGCTCCTGGCAGGAAGGCAACAAAAACGGCTATGGCTTCGCGGGCCGCGCACTCGCTGCCAAAGGCTTCATGACGCTGGTGATAAACTATCGCCTGCATCCGGACCACCGCTACCCCGCCTTCGTCGAAGACGTTGTGCTGGCCTTGCGCTGGGCCGCCGACAATGGTGAGGCTTCGGGCGGAGATCCCCAAAAACTCTTCGCCATGGGCCATTCCGCCGGTGCCTACAATATCGCCATGGCCGTATTGGATGAACGCTATGCCACAATCCGCCCGAAACTCGCAGGTGTGGTCACCCTCGCCGGACCCTTTGACTTCCTGCCCCTCGATTCGAAAACCACGATCAAGGTCTTCGGTGATGTGCCAGACTTGCCGTCAACCCAGCCGATCAATCATGTCACGGCGAATGCACCACCATTTCTGATTTTGCACGGAGGCGATGACACAACAGTCTATCCGCGAAACGCTGTTGCCCTCGATAAAGCATTGCGCGAAAAAGGCGTGTCGTCAGAACTGAAGTTCTACGCAGGCACATCGCATGTGAGAATTATCCTCGCACTCGCAAAACCACTGCGCTCGATACCCGTATTGGAGGATGCCGTGCGGTTTATAAAGAGCAAGTGACCTCATCAGTCCTTCGGACAGCTTCTCCAGAGGAGAAGCGACTGGTTGATGGTGCTCCCTGAAACTATGACCATTGATGGAGGTCCCACCGCGAGTCGCTTCTCCTCTGGAGAAGCTGCCCGAAGGGCTGATGAGGTCCCTTCCTCACAAATACCCCTCAATAATCCCCCAGGCCTCATCATAATGATCAATCATATGCGTCGGCTCAAACGCACTCACATGTTGTGCCGTATATCCAAACGTCACCGCCAGCACCGGCACACCTGCATTTTGCGCCGTGCGAATATCTGTCTCACTGTCCCCCACCATCATGGCCCGCGCAGGCTCCACACCAAGTCGAGCAATAGCCTCGAAAAGCGGAGCAGGATCAGGCTTCATCACCGGCAAAGTATCACCGCCAATCAGCGAACCAAAGCGCTGCATCATGCCCAATTCCGTGAGCAGCTTGTGCGACAGCTTCTCCACCTTGTTGGTGCACACACCCAGTTTCAACCCTGAAGCCTGCGCCTTGTCCAGCACCGCCAACAACCCGTCAAACACCACACTGTGGTCCGAAATATTATCGCCGTAATATTCGAGAAACGTCTTGTGCAGTCGCTTCAGCGTATCCTGATCCACAGGCTCACCTGTCGCTGCAACACCGCGCTCTATCAAATTCATCGCCCCGTGGCCCACAAACGCCCGCAACTCCGACATCGAAATCGGGTGTCGCCCGATCAGTCCCAACACATGGTTTGTCGCCGCATGTAGGTCCGGTGCGGTGTCCACCAGGGTTCCATCAAGGTCGAAAATCAGGGCTTTCAGGGTCATGTTGTCACGCAATTCTGGCTGGTTGGTTTTCGGGCTTTGCCTGTGCTAGACCCCGCCCAAGAAATTTGGAGATGATCATGGATATCCGTAAAACCCAGGCGCTCGCCGACATATTGAAAGACAAGAGCCTACTCAAGGACAAATGTTACGTGAACGGCGCATGGGTGGGCGGCGATAAGTCGATCGACGTCACCAATCCGGTTGATGAATCAGTCATAGGCTCCGTGCCGCGCTTTGGCACCAAGGAAACCCGCACCGCCATTGAAGGCGCTGAAAAAGCGCAAAAGCTTTGGGCCAAGAAAACCGCTAAGGACCGCGCCATCATCCTGCGCAAATGGTTCACCCTGATGATGGAGAACCAGGAAGACCTTGCCCAAATCCTGACAGCAGAGCAGGGCAAACCCCTGGCCGAGTCGCGCGGTGAAATCGCTTACGGTGCAAGCTTCATCGAATGGTTCGCGGAGGAAGCCAAGCGCGTCTATGGCGAAGTC
>CAXTLE010000156.1:0-7200 GCA_964244855.1 uncultured Aestuariivirga sp.
CGAACGGATCGGGTCATTATGCACTCCACGTTGTTGAACCAAGTGAATGAGACTTTCTCACAGACTCAATGTGGGCCTGTCCGGAACCTCATTCAAGGGTAAGTGTGTGGTCCGACATATTAATGAGATGTTAACGTGCATTGCAAAATAAGCATTGCAGTGCGAAGGATTTTTCAGGCAGATTGTTGCAGATTTTCTGGAGCGAGGCCGAGCAGTTTTTCAACGCGATGCTCGAAGTCCAATTCGTTGTCATGCAACACGCCATCAGCCCGCATAATGATGTTGATCTCTGCCAACAATCGATGACGGAATACCACTGAGGTCCTGCGTTTCAACATTGTGGTGGCCGCCACAATGGCGGGGTCCTTGCTGTGGGCCGCAGCGGCGCGGGCGATCATGCGATGGCATTTTTCTGGCGACATGTTGAACAATGTCACAAGTGATTTCCGCAAAGCGCATCCTTCGTCAGCGGTGACGTGGTAATCCACCGGCAAAACTGAAAACAACAACATCGCTGAAGCCAATTGCAATTCGGGATCGGTCACAGCGCCATTGTCCCGCGCATTCGCAGGTTGGCCGAAACTGTTGATCAGGCGTTCAAACATCGGGTGAGTCGCTCCGCCGCAAATTAGGCGCCGTTATGCTTAATGAAGCGTTAACTGGAGTATTTGCCAGCGCATAAAAATACGTTAGCATCTGGTCATGACACATGTTTTCCGCCTGGCTTTTGCAATCCTCATTTTAGTGGCGTCAATGGCGCAGGCCGAGCAGCCCGAGCGCGTCACGCCCATTCCAGATGACATTTGGAAATCCATGCAGGGTGTGTCGTGGCATAGCAATATGCCATGCCCCAAGCGCGAGGCGTTGCGGGTGGTGCAAATTCCTTATGTGAATTTTGGTGGTGAGTTGAAAAGCGGGCCGTTGATAGTCGACGCTGCTCTGGCCGATGAGGTTTTGAAAATTTTCACTGAGATCGCAGCAAATGCCACTTACAGAATTGAGCGGGTGCAGTTGATTGACGTATATGGCGGTGATGACTTCAAATCGATAGAGGCCAACAACACCAGTGCGTTTAATTGCCGTTTGACCACAGGTGCGAAAACCTTGTCGGCACATGCAAAGGGCAGGGCGATTGATCTTAACCCGCTGATCAATCCTTACATCGACAAGAAGGGCACCAGCCATAAAAAAAGTGCGGGCTTTGTGACCAAGCAACAGCGCGCCAGATCAGATGCCGCGGGGATGATCAAGTCTTATGGGATTGTGGTGAAGACGTTCAAGAAATATGGTTGGAAGTGGGGCGGCGAGTGGAATTCGATCAAAGACTATCAGCATTTTTCAAAAGACGGGCGATAGTTATGTCTGTCGTACCAATGAGCGTGCTTAGCCACCGCACTTGTTGAAGTCAGGGTGATTTGACGCGCAGAAGTTTGAACCAGCGCGAAATACTTTGCCGTTGCAATTCGAATATGATTCTTTTTGTTGGCCGGGGCAAGTGGTGCGATTGTAGTGGATGGTGCAGCCAGCAAGGGCGGTTTCAGACAAAGCCATCAGGCACAATGCTGTAAGGGCGATATTGCGCATTTTCATTTGGAATTCTCCGTTTCGTTTGATCCAAACAAAGCCTCACTTAGCCTGACCCTCGCGGTGAATTGCAGTGTCATGTAACGGCATTGTGACAATTGGACGAAGGAAAATACTGTCTACACTATTTTCCCACAGCTTTGTTCTGACGTCCGAAATCATTTCTGACCGTCACGCAATTGTTAACGTTCTGTTAAAATTGACGGCAATTACGGAGCGGCGCGGCAACACTGCGTATGGCCACCTATTGCCTTGCAGGGGACGGGGGCTCTCAAATTCAACCTTTGTTTTGGGAGAAAAACAACATGATGAAGACAATCAAGATCGCACTTTGTGCAACAGCAGCTTTCACAGCGATGTCTACTCTCGCTCTTGCCGACCCACTTTCGGATCTGAAATCAGTTTTTCAAAATCTGACCGCCCGTGACGCGGCGTCACAAGCTGCAGTGCAAGCACCAGACGGATTCCGGGTTTATCCAACGGCGGATGCCGTGGCGACCGATGCTGCGGTGGAAGAGCCTTTCGTTGAAGTGAAGACGTCAGGCTATATCAAATCCGGTTACATCTTCAGCCAAATCAAGGACGGAACGCCGCTCGACAACAGCAGTGACTTTGATGTTGAGGCTGGTGTGAACGTGAAGGGTTCGGTGCAGTCTGCACTGGGTGAAATCGGCACGACTATCCAGGTAAAATGGGACACGGCCGAAAGCACAACTAATCTTGCATCGATCGCACTGCGTGACGAAGGCATTATTGGCTTTTGGCAATTTACCGATACCTTGAAGCTTGAAACCGGACGCAGCAATGCAGGACGCCTTGAAAACGGTATCGACAAAAACACCAAACGGCTTTGGACCTTTGCCAACAGGCGCGTGCGGGCGGAAAATGCCGGTGACGGTTTCTTCGACAGGGACGCTTATAACGCCTTCTTTGGTCTGGCCTATTCGGAAGGTCCGCTGAGCCTGACCGCGCGCATTCATGACGCAACACGCGGTGTAAAAGATGCTGGTGGAAAAACCGGTTTTGATGATGATGCCATCGGCGCAAGTGCGAAAGGCGTATTCACGTCGGAATTGTTCAGCCTTGAAATGGCGGGCGGATATTGGGGCCAGGACGATGCGAAGACGCTGCCGATTAAATTGCAAACGGGAGTTAAATGGCTCGCGGGTGTAGGCACCGAGCTTGACTTTATTCCAGGCCTTCCAATCAGCATCGGGGCGCAGTCTGGTCGTCTCCACAATGGTGCGAAATCAATGAAGGTATCGGGTTCCATCGGCTTCACGTTGACGGACAACATCACGGCCGGAATTGGTGCGGGCTGGAACAAGATCAAGTCATCACCAAACGTCGCGGACAATCGCTCTGAAAAAGTTTTTCATGGTGAAATCTATTATGCACCAATGTCGCAGCTGATCATTGGTCTTGAAGCAGATTATTACGATGATGGCAGACCGAAAGTTGCTGCAGGCGCAATTCCAGCATCGAATGATGGTTTCACTGGTGCGGTCGTTACGCGTTACGCGTTCTGATCATCCAGTTTGTAACAACCTGGTGCGAAGCCTGCCGCAACTGAAGCAGGCTTCGCGCGACTTTTGATCATAATTTTACATATTGAAACGGAGAATACCCATGAAGCGTCTCTTGCTTGCCGCGTCACTGCTCGCCCTTGCAGCCACACCTTCTTTTGCCCGCGACCAGATTCGCATTGTGGGATCATCCACTGTTTATCCTTTTGCAACCGTTGTTGCGGAAGCCTTTGCCAAGTCGACCGGCATGAAGACACCGGTGATTGAATCGACTGGTACTGGCGGTGGTATCAAATTGTTCTGCGAAGGTGTTGGTGAAGATACGCCTGACTTTGTCAACGCGTCACGCAAGATGAAGCGCGCTGAGTTCGAAATCTGTGCAAAGAACGGCGTCACGGATATCGTTGAATTCAAGCTTGGTTATGACGGGTTGACACTTTCTTCGTCGGCGAGCGCACCCGATGTGAACTTCACACGCAAGCAACTGTTCCTGGCACTTGCCAAGCAGGTTCCGGACAAGGACGGCAAGATGATCGACAACCCGTACAAGATGTGGTCCGATATCGATCCAGCGCTCCCAACTGAAAAAATCGAAGTGCTGGGTCCACCGCCAACATCGGGCACACGCGACAGCTTTGCCGAACTGATGTTGAAGAAGGGTGCGGAAGAATTCCCGGCCTTGCTTGAACTTGGCGGCAAGGATGCGCCCGCATTTGAAAAGATATGGAAAACCATCCGCGAAGATGGCGCCTATGTTGAAGCCGGCGAAAACGACAATCTGATCATCAAGAAACTTGAAGGCAATCCGAAGGCTTTCGGCATTTTTGGTTATTCCTTCCTTGAAGAGAACACAAAGGTGATCAAGGCTGCGGCTATTGATGGCGACAAACCAAATTACAAGGACATAGCCAACGGCAACTACAAGGGCTCGCGCCTTCTCTATATTTACATGAAGAAGGAACATCTCGGTACTGTTCCGGGTATGATTGAATTTGTCACCGAATTCACCTCGCAACAGGCCATTGGCGAAGACGGCTACCTTCTGGACAAGGGCCTCGTCGCACTTAAAACGTGCGACGCTGAGTGGAGCGCTGGTACTGTTGATACCCTGCCATTGGTTGATATCGATATGTTGAAATAAATGCGCTGGTTGCTTTCAGATTGGCAGTGGCATTAAGCAGTGCCGCTGCCTTTTTTGGAAAGTTATGAAAACGTGGCTCGTGCTGGTCATAAGGCGTGAGTTCAAATATGATGTGGCCTCATTCAACAGAGGTTCATATGTTTTTTTCTGCTGTTTTTGCCAGGCTGGTTGCATGGATCGGGGCGATCTTGATTTTATGGCGGCGTGCCACATCTGTTTCTGCTTCGCAGGCTGTCGGCGACCATCCTGCGATTCCTGCTGCCAAACCGCAGGGCGCTTTGCCTACGCTGAAAATGCCGACGGCAAAAGGCTGGATCGATGGATATCTTCCAACTGCGGCTGCCGGATTGAAAGTGAATGCCTTTGCGTCAGGACTCAAACACCCGCGTTGGATTGAAGTGTTGCCCAATGGCGATGTCGCCGTGGCGGAAGCACTATCGATTGCCGGCGGTGTTTCATCGGTGTTTGACTATGCGATGCAGAGCACCATGCGACGGGCCGCAGCGCTGGGGACCAGTCCAAACCGTATCACCTTGTTGCGCGACCTAGATGGCGATGGTGTTGCCGAGCAGCGCTTTACGTTTCTGGAAGGCCAGAATCAGCCCTTTGGCATGGCGTTGAATGACGGCATATTTTACGTTGGCAATACCGACGCCTTGTTGGCGTTCGACTACAAGGATGGTGCGACGAAACTTGCGGGGGCAGGGCGCAAACTGGCGTCGTTCAAACCTGGTGGTCATTGGACGCGCAGCCTGTTGCTCAGTGCTGATCGCAGCAAGATTTATGTGGGTGTTGGCTCCGACACAAACATTGCCGAGCGCGGACTTGGCGTCGAGGAAGGCCGCGCCTGCATTTATGAAGTGGACCTGAAAACAAGCGCCTCTCGCATTTTTGCCGGTGGCCTCCGCAATCCCGTTGGCACCGCGTGGGAGCCGACAACAGGCACATTGTGGACCGTGGTGAACGAGCGCGATGGCATTGGTGATGAAACACCGCCCGACTATTTGACCCGTGTTGATGACGGCGCGTTTTTTGGCTGGCCGTTTTGCTATTGGGGCCAGACGGTGGATGCACGCGTGCCGCAAGACGCTGCAATGGTAGCCAAAGCGACGCGGCCGGATTATGCATTGGGCGGACACACCGCTTCGCTCGGCCTGTGCTGGTTGCCTGCGGGCACCTTGCCCGGCTTTGGTGAAGGCATGGCGATAGGGCAGCATGGCTCCTGGAACCGCAGCACACTTTCCGGTTATCGCGTGGTATTCGTGCCCTTTGCGGGTGGCAAACCTTCGGGACCGCCGCGCGATATTCTCTGGGGCTTTCTCTCACCCGATGAACGTTATTCCTATGGCCGACCCGTCGGCGTGGCGCTCGCACCGGGTGGCGGGATTATAGTGGCCGATGATGTGGGTGATGTGATCTGGCGGGTGACATAATGATAATGATGCAGTGCGTAGCTGAATCTGCTAATCCGCTTTCACGTTTCATGCAGAAACATTGATCAAGGGGTTAAGAACATGTCAGACAATAAACCGGATGTCACCAAAGCCTGGGCCGCATCGCAGGACCAGAAGGGCGCTTCGAAGCGGCTTCGGATTTTTGCATTGCTGTGCTGGGCCATTGCCATTGGCGGCGAAATTTTTGGCATTTATCTGCTCAAGCAGCACAAGTTCGACGCGGGCACAGCTGCCAACGGCAATCTTCCGCTTTTGATTGGCCTTCTCGTCGGCATTGCGGTTTTTGCGATTGCGGGCAGCATGTTGTGGAAGGCTGCCAATCGTCACAATCCTGCCAGCAAAGCTGATGCATTCGGCTTCTTCGTGCAGAACCAGCTGGGTGCCATCATCGGCTTGCTAGCCTTCCTGCCCTTGATCGCCTTGATCTTCATGGACAAGGACATGGACCCGAAGAACAAGCAGATCGCGGGCGGTATCGGTGCGGCACTGGCCGTGATTGCGACACTGTTTGGCGTGAGTTTCAAGCCGCCGTCGGTTGAGCAATATACGCAAGACATGAACGCTTGCGCCACCCAGATCAAGTCAGGCCAGCCCACGACAGCCTGTTCGCCCGAAGTCGCGACACAGGCGCAAGATATCGCCCGGGATTCGGCTGATGTGGCTGCTGCGACGAAGAGCACGGCAAATCCGAATGGCCTTGACGTGGTTTATTGGATCGCACCGGAAAACGGTGCCAAGAAAGCCTCCGAGCCACATGTGTTCCATTTGTGCGGAACAACCAGTGCCTTGAGCGGCAAAACTGTCAATCACGGCTCAGTGACGGAAGCCTATGCTGAGAATGCCATCCGCATTACCAAACAGATCGAAATGGAGCAGAAGCAGTGCGGGTTTGCTCCGGCACCGTAGAATAAATTTCAGGCTTCGTGGGATCGGTGTTGTTGGCCTTGGTCTGCAACACCCCTTGCAAATCAGCGACGCGTGAGGCTGCCTGTAGATGCGCCGGTCGGTCAGTTGAATTCAATTGATCATCCAGTGCTATAAATTCTGGAATATCTACAATCATTTATGTTGCGGTAGCGGAAGCTGGATTGACGCAACTTTGATACGTCAAGCAAGAGGAGTAGCATGGTCAGGCATGTACCTCTCGCGAAGCGTTTACGTCGTTTTCCTACAAGCTTCCATGAAGCTGCTGCAAATGCAGGCGAACAGCGTGCCATACAACCTTTAATTTAATCGAAATCTCTCTGAGTCGCGCTGCGAGTCGTGAACAGGGGGCGAACGCCACAATTTTGACACTGTGTATAAGTCTGTGGAAAGGGTATTTAAACGATTTAAAAACAGTTACTTAAACCGTCACAAAAAGCTGTGGAAAAGATGTTTAATAACTCATTAACCATCCGGGCGCAGGACTCGCTTTACGGGAGGCCAGTCGCCTCTAGCGAAAGTGTAGGACCTGATGGTTTCTTGTCTGTTGATTGATAATACCCCTGTTGAG
>CAXTLE010000157.1:0-7167 GCA_964244855.1 uncultured Aestuariivirga sp.
CAGAACAATGGCCGAAGACCTGATGCGATATGACCAGCTGGCGCAAAATGCCTTGCGCGGTGTGGTGCGTGATGCGTTGAAGAAGATCCAGAAGACGGGTCTTCCGGGCGAGCATCACTTTTATATCGCCTTCAACACCAAATATCCGGGCGTGGGCTTGAGCCCCCGTATCGCCGAGCGCTATCCACGTGAGATGACAGTGGTATTGCAACACCAGTATTGGAACCTCAATATTTACGAAGAGCGTTTCGAGGTCGAATTGTCTTTCGACAATATTCCGGAAAAGCTGATCATACCATTCAACTCGATCAAAGGCTTCCTGGACCCTTACGTGCAGTTTGGTTTGCAGTTCGAAGTTGTTCCTGTGGACGAAGCTGAAGAACCCAAGTTGGGTGAAGTTGTAGACATGAACGGAAAGCCTGCTGGGGAGAAGCTTTCCGCAAACGCCGATGCCGGAGAAGCGACGGCAGAAGCCACTGAACAGAAGGTTGTTTCCCTTGATGCGTTCCGTAAAAAGTAAAATTGCGGCTGTCCTGCTGGGCTTGATGGCGGTCTCGGCTTCAGCGCAGGACGTGTCGAGTATCAGCACGCTTAGCGACATGGCCGTGCCACCACCGAAAGATATGAAGGCAGCAATGGCCCTGCCCGCCAAAAAGCTGTTCGGTCGCCAGAAAATTCCCGCAGATATGCCATCCCGCGCCATTGGTACCTATGCCCGAGGCTGCCTCGCGGGCGCAAAGGCCATCCCCGTAACCGGAGAGGCGTGGCAAGTCATGCGCGTATCACGCAACCGCAACTGGGGTCACCCGGCTTTGATTGCACTGCTTGAAGATTTAGCTTCAAAAGCCAAAGCCGCAGGCGAATGGAACGGCCTGCTGGTGGGTGACCTGTCGCAACCACGCGGTGGCCCGATGTTGACGGGCCACGCCAGCCATCAGATCGGCCTTGATGCCGACGTCTGGTTCACCCCCATGCCGGACTATGTACTCAGCGGCAAGGAACGCGAAAATATTGCCGCCAGACTGATGGTGAAAAACCGTTCCGAGATTGACCCAAAAGCCTGGACCGAAAGCCGCGCCAAGCTGGTCATGCGCACTGCGAAATATGATCGCGTTGCTCGCATATTCGTGCACCCGCCGATCAAGGCTGAATTGTGCAAATGGGCCACGGGGGATCGCTCTTGGCTGGCCAAGGTGCGCCCCATGTATGGCCACAACTATCACTTCCACATCCGCATGAAATGCCCGGCTGGCATGTCAGGCTGCAAGGACCAATGGACCCCAAAACCCGACGACGGCACAGGTTGTGGCAAAGAACTGGCCTATTGGATGAGCGATGTGCCGTGGAAACCGAGAAAGCCCGATCCGTCAATACCCAAGGTCAAGCCCAAACCGGTGCCACCCTTGACTCTGTCGGGTCTACCTGCTGAATGCCGCGCCGTAATCGCAGCGCCATAAAGCGTGCGATGTTTCGTTCGATGCCTGCTGGGGGTGGGCTCATATGAATAACGCTACAACAGCCGGTCATTCGGACGAGAAGAAAAACACGATCAAAATGGCCTTCGCCACATTGGGCGTAGTTTATGGCGACATCGGCACCAGCCCGCTCTATGCCATGCGCGAAGCCTTGCATCCTGTGATGAAAGCTGGCGGTGATATTCGTTTGGCTGTTCTGGGAGTTGTATCACTGCTGATCTGGGCCCTGCTGATTGTTGTTACCCTGAAATATGTTGTGATGTTGATGCGCGCCGACAACAAAGGCGAAGGTGGCATTCTCTCCCTCGTTGTCCTTGTCGAAACACTGCTCAAGAAAAAAGGCGGCATTGTTTTGGGCCTCGGAATCATCGGTGCGGCATTCTTTTTTGGCGATGCAATGATCACACCCGCCATGACAACTCTTGGTGCTGTCGAAGGACTAGTTGTCATCAATCAGGGCTTTGAACCCTTCGTCGTCCCCTTGACCCTCGCCATTCTCGTCACGCTTTTCACATTTCAGTATAAAGGCACCGCAGGAGTTGCCACGCTGTTTGCGCCAGTGACCATGGTCTGGTTCATCATCCTCGCTATACTCGGCGCCTATCATATCAGCGATGACCTTGAAATCTTCCTCGCCTTCAACCCGTGGTACGGCATTCGCATGTTACTGGAACAGCCCAACCTCGCGCTATTGGTCTTCGGTGGTGTCTTCCTAGTCGTTACAGGCGGCGAAGCGCTCTACGCCGATATGGGCCACTTTGGCCGCAATCCCATCCGCATCGCCTGGCTCAGTGTTGTTTTGCCTGGTTTGATTTTGAACTATCTCGGCCAAGGCGCTTTCGTGATCTCACATCCGGAAGCCATCGAAAATCCATTTTTCTTGATGTCACCGGATTGGGCCCTCATTCCCCTGGTACTGCTCGCCACCGTCATGGCAATTATCGCCAGTCAAGCCGTGATCACAGGTGCCTTTTCAATCGCCCAGCAAGCCATGTCACTAGGCCTCCTGCCCCGCATGGAAATCACTCACACCAGTGAAGACGAAGCGGGGCAAATCTATGTTGGCCAAATCAATTGGCTGATTTTGGTTGGCGTGATTTTGCTGGTTCTCGTCTTTCAGTCTTCATCGAAACTCGCATCAGCCTATGGCGTTGCCGTGAACACGTCGATGATCGTCGACTCCATGTTGGGTCTGGTCTTCTTCTGGAAAGCCAAAGTCTGGCCGCGCTGGATTACCATTCCGGCCCTCACTGGCGTGTTGGCCATCGAACTGCTTCTCGGCCTCGCCAATGTTCTGAAAATCCCACATGGCGGCTATATGCCGGTGCTCATCGGCGCAACGATCATCATGCTGATGATGACATGGATGGCAGGTCGCAAACTACTCGCCAGCAAACTGGTCAAAGAATCCGTTGAACTCGAGGGACTGCTGGAAAGCCTCGAACGCCGCGCACCTACCCGCGTCGCCGGCGCTGCCGTCTTCATGCAAACCGACAACCGCTTTGCGCCCTCAGCCCTCATGCACAACCTGAAACACAACCGCGTGCTGCACGACAAGCTGGTCTTCATGACCGTCGAAACCACAGACGAACCCCGCCATGAAGGCGAGCGCGTCAAGGCCCGTCAAACCGCACTCGGCGCATGGATCATCGAATCCTATTTCGGCTACATGGAACAGCCCGACGTTCCGGGCGCCCTTCGCGCCTGCAAGGAATTCGGCCTCGAAATCGACCCGCGCCAAGCCAGCTATTTCCTCGGCCGCCGCTCCATCCGCCTCAACCCCCGTTCCTCCATGCCGTTCTGGCAACAACGCATCTTCATCATGCTGACAAACCAATCCGCCAGAGCCATAGAATTCTTCCGAATCCCGGCAGACCGCGTGGTCGAGTTGGGAATGCAAATGAGTGTATAAGGAGAGCCACAAAGATGGATACACCCGCTACGCCTGTGAACATGATGCCATACATCAGGCAATTTATTCTGTATCAACTTTTGCTGATTGCCATACTGTTTCTTGTCCAGATGTTCATTTTGGATTTGCCCAGTTCAATGGGAATCATCACTGTGATAGCTGCTGCGGCACCCCCTCTCCAAAAATTTGCATCAGACCATCGGCGTGAGCTGTTGAAGCAGGAACGCTTCAGCTTTACCAACATGGGCGCATTCCTGTCAGGTTGTTTATCTATGGGGCTCACAGGCTTGGCCGTGATAATCAGTGGAGGACCTGCATCTATTGGATTAGGCGATATGCCAGCCTGGGGCTGGGCATTGATAGCTCTCGCCGCCTTTGGTCTCTCGTGGGTGGTTCTATATTTTACGAGTGGCTTCATGGTGAGAAGTGCCGTCAAAAGGCTTGCTAAGGCCAATTAGAATGAAGTCGATTTCCCCCTTTTCCACCCCTGGCCGGTTCTGGCGTGGCAACCTGCACACACACTCCAACCTCTCCGACGGTGCCTTGCCCTTGGATGATGTTGTGAACCGCTACAAAGCCGCAGGCTATGACTTCATCACCATGTCAGAGCATTTCACGCACCACTTCAACTACCCCATCGCCGACACGCGCCACCTCAGAGGCAACGACTTCACCACCATTCTGGGCGCTGAACTCCACGCCCCCGTGACATCAGCTGGCGAATGGTGGCATATCCTCGCCGCTGGCCTCCCCCTCGACTTCGCACCCGTCCAATCCAACGAAACCGGACCGCAAATCGCCAAACGCGCTGCCGACGCCGGAGCCTTTGTCGGCATCGCCCATCCCGCCTGGTCGCAACTCACCCTCGAAGACGGCCGCGCCCTCGCCTTCGCCCACGCCGTCGAAATCTACAACCACGGCTGCGCCGTCGAGTGCGACCGTGGCGATGGCTTTTACCTGCTCGACCAACTCCTCAACGAAGACCACCGCCACCTCAGCGCCTTCGCCACCGACGATGCCCACTTCAAGTCAGCCGACCACTTCGGCGGTTGGGTGCACGTAAAAGCGGAAAGCTTGGATCCCGATGTGCTGCTCAACGCCTTGAAACGCGGCGACTACTATTCCAGCCAAGGCCCGCAATTCCAAGACATCGTGCTGAACGGCCACGAACTCCACGTCACCTGTTCCCCTGTCGACACCATCGCCGTGGTCTGCGGCATCTCCCGCACCGTGGTCAAAATGGGCCGCGCCATAACCGGAGCCACCCTCGACCTCCGCAAACTCGAAGACGGCTGGATGATGCAAAAAACCAGCCCCTGGTTCAGGGTGGTGCTGATCGACAATGCAAGGAAGCGGGCTTGGAGTAATCCGGTTTGGGTGTGAAATGAGCATTCGAGTGCACTGTTGTAATCTTGCAGAGAACTGCCCTATATTTGATGCTGCAATAGCAACTTGGAAGACCGAGGGAGAGTTCTTATGTCCAAGAAGGGCCAGCACGTTGTGCCGCGTGGAGACGGTTGGAGTGTGAGAAGCTCAGGCGCTACGCGCGCAAGCGGAACATTTTCAACTCAGCGCGAAGCGATTGACGTGGCCCGGGAACGCGCAAAAAAAGGTGGTACAGAACTATACATTCACGGTAGCAACGGAAGAATACGTGAAAGAAACACTTACGGACGAGATCCCAATCCTCCAAAAGGCTAGAGTCCCGCCCAGTGTCGTTTGAGAAGACCGTTTTCATCAACTGCCCTTTTGATGAGGAGTACAGTGCGCTATTGGAAGCTGCCATATTCTGCTGCGTAATTTTGGGATTTGAGCCTCTGATTGCAACCCTCAGGCTCGAAAGCGGAGAGAACCGCTTGGACAAGATCACCGGGCTCTTGAAATCTGCGAAATATTCCATCCATGACCTGTCGAGAAACAAGTCAAGCATCGACAATGAAGTGTTTCGAATGAATATGCCATTTGAGTTTGGAATTGATTTCGGACTTCGACAAAGCGGAAACAAGAAATTCGGGTCCAAGAAATTTCTGGTATTTGAGGCCAAACGATTCGACTTGAAAGCAGCACTTTCAGATATTGCTGGACAGGACGTCGAGTTCCACAATGGTAAGTACGAAGAGATTATCAGACATATAAGAAATTTTTTTCACGTGGAAGCTGGCGTAGAAGCACCGGGCCCGACTGCAATAAAGGCAAAGTACGAAAACTATCAGGCTTGGGTCACAGAAAAAAAGATTCAGGAAGGCCATTCTGAAGCCGAAGCTCTGAACCTTCCTTTCAAGGAACGCATCACAGAAATATACCAGTGGATTGACAGCGGAAGTCCAGTCGAGTTTTGACTTCGACAGCTACTCGCACCCGACCCCCTCGCCTCCCCCTGCTGACCATGCTATTGCAGCGCAACATTCAGGCAGAGATGAGTCATGACCAAATCCACCCGTACCGAATCCGACACCTTTGGCCCCATTGAAGTAGACAGCTCCAAATACTGGGGTGCCCAAGCGCAGCGCTCACTTCAAAACTTCAAGATCGGCTGGGAGAAGCAGCCCGCCGCCATCGTCCGTGCCCTTGGCATCGTCAAACGCGCTGCCGCTGAAACCAACATGGCCCTCGGCAAGCTTGATCCCAAACTCGGCGACATCATCGTCAAGGCCTCGCAGGAGGTCATCGAAGGTAAACTCGACACCCACTTCCCGCTTGTTGTTTGGCAAACCGGTTCCGGCACCCAGTCCAACATGAACGCCAATGAAGTGATCTCAAACCGCGCCATTGAAATGCTGGGTGGTGAAATGGGGTCAAAGAAGCCCGTCCACCCCAATGACCACGTCAACATGTCGCAATCCTCCAACGACACCTTCCCCACCGCCATGCACATCGCCTGTGCAGAGGAAATCACCCACCGCCTGCTTCCCGCCTTGCAACAACTCCGCAACGCCCTGAACGACAAGGCGCAAGCCTGGAAGCACATCATCAAGATCGGCCGCACCCACACACAGGATGCAACTCCCGTCACACTCGGCCAGGAATTCTCCGGCTATACCCAACAAATCGACAATGGTATCAAACGCATAGAGCAAACTCTTCCCGATCTGATGCAACTTGCCCAAGGTGGCACCGCAGTGGGAACCGGCCTTGCTGCTCCCATTGGCTTTGCCGAGAAAGTGGCCGAGCGCATCGCCGCCATCACCCATATGAACTTCACCACGGCCCCCAACAAGTTCGAGGCGCTTGCCGCCCATGACGCCATGGTCATGACCCATGGAGCCATCACAACAGTCGCCATGAGCTGCTTCAAGATCGCCAACGACATCCGCTTCCTTGGCTCCGGCCCCCGCGCGGGCCTCGGCGAACTCTCACTCCCCGAAAACGAACCGGGCTCCTCCATCATGCCCGGCAAGGTCAACCCCACCCAGTCAGAAGCACTCACGCAAGTCGCCGTACAAATCCACGGTAACAACGCAGCCATGAGCTTTGCTGGTTCCCAAGGCCACTTCGAACTCAACGTCTTCAACCCCGTGATGGCCTATAACTTCCTGCAATCTGTGAGGTTGCTCGCCGATGCTGCTGTTTCCTTTACCGAAAATTGCGTCATTGGCATTGAACCCCGGCTTGATAACATTGCGAAGGGTCTCGCAAATTCATTGATGCTGGTAACACCTTTGAAAGAAAAATACGGCTATGATCGTGCCGCGAAGATCGCCAAGACCGCCCACAAGAACGGCACCACGCTGCGCGAGGAAGCCATCAAGGAAGGCATACCAGCCGAAGACTTCGACGCCA
>CAXTLE010000158.1:0-7156 GCA_964244855.1 uncultured Aestuariivirga sp.
TGCCGCCTTTGGTCATGAAGGGGGGCATGAGGGCTCCGAAGAGGACCAGCATTTTCGGGTTTGACATGATGACGACGAGGCCTTGCAGGAAGAAGCTGCCGCGTGGTCTGGCGCGGTCTGTGGCGATGGCGAGATTGCCGTTGGAACGGAACAGTTTGTAGCCCATCCAGATCAGGTAGGCGGCACCGGCGTAGCGCAGGACATCAAACCACACGCCCATGAAGGCGATGGCTGCTTGCAAGCCTGCTGTTGCGATGGCAAGCCAGATGACGACGCCGACTTGCGTTCCCGCCACATTCATCAGGCCGGCCCTGGTGCCGTGGCGCAGGCTGTTGGCGATGATGACAGTGACGGTGGGGCCGGGGACGAGGGCAAGGCCCAGGGCGGCGAGGCAGAATGTGAGGTAGGTTTCGATGGTCAAGTTGGCTGCTCACTTTGTGGATTGCTGGCCAATGTTATCGCCAGATTGCATAAGCAAACAAGGCCGCAAACAGCAGGGTGTTGCGGTCGAGAGCATGGGCAAATGCAGGACTTTCGATCTCTCGATCAGTGAACACCAGACATCCGGGCGCAAGGGAAGTCTTTGGCGTCAAACATTGCGAGCAAGCAACTACGGTAACGCCAGCACCACTCCATAGCTGCCAAGTGAAACACCACCCATCAATTGTTCGATTGCCAAAACGATAAACATCCCGTCATCCAGAGGCATTTTTGGAATCTCGATTGCCAAGATTGCAGCTTCATTTGCATCCAGCGAAAGTTCAAGCAGTGTGCGCGCCGAAGGTTTGTTTTCCGATTTTGCTCCATGACGCAAGGCTTCAGACATTGCGTGTTGGCTGCGTTCAGATTTGTCCACGGGTTGAAACATGAACCGATCTTTGACGCCAATCTTTATGCCAAGATCTTTGTCACTCAGATCAGAAGTCTTAAACCGGACGGGTGCTGACTGCATTCCATTTGAGAGTGCCAGGGCAATTTCCACAGCTTTTGCAACACTGCTGTCCTGCAACGACTTCAAATCCAGTTTGACCACAGTCGTTTTCATGGTGACTGTGAAATTGGCCTGCTGTTGAAACGGATTGGCCATATCCACGAAGATCATTTTTGCTGTCGAGATGTCCAAAGCCGTCAGATTGCGTTGAGCGACATGCCGATCAAGCGCTGCATTGAACGGCAGTTTTAATCCATTGGTACCTTCGCTGGGGCTGTTGCATTGAACGACGAGGCACTGATGACCATCAGAATTCACCTTTTGCGGCACCCACAATTTCGGGCAGGCCACGACAGTAGATTGACCTGGTGGAACGGTGACCAATTTTTGGCCGATTTTGTTGTTGGGCGTGGGCACGAAAGCAAGACTTGGATTGAACCAAAAAAACTCCACCAATGTGCTGACGGCAGTCGCGAGACCAGCATTAAAGATGGTTGTGCTGACCGTTACATCGTCACCAACACGGACGTTGCCCAATCCGTCAACTGGTCCAAATGTAATATATGGCGAAGTATACCAGTTAAAACCCGGCGGTACAGTTCCGTCGGAAAGTCGGCCTGAGCCCGCGGTATAGGCAAAGCGCTGATATAGCCATGGAGCATATTCCGGGGGCCTGGTTTCTTCGTTGTGACCGTTCTCGGTTCTTTCGACCGGCTTTTCGAACGGCAATTTGGTTCTCATAATTGGAAGATCAAGATGTTCCATTGCAAAGTTCCTCTCAATTGGAGAATGACTGTGATGCGTTTTGACTTTTGTGAGGCGCTCTCATCATTCGGCCTCAGACGATGATCTTGGTGAAGACGCGGTTGGCAGCACCCAGGTTGGCGTTCCAATTCCAGGATCGCCGTCCAAATCCCAGTTCAACAGTTCTTTTGGTGATGAGTTGATAAGATCGATACTCACATCCACCGCATTGCCAAAAAACCTGTTCTGGTTAAACGGGCTGTTCAAGCCACCTTGGCGGCTTGAAAATTCTATTGGGTCTCTGGTGAGCGGTGGTCGACCACTTTGTACATTCAAGGGGTTGATTTGGGTTGGAACCAGAGGATCAGTTGCTTTGGCAGGCTTCGTCGATTGTGGTTTCATTCCATCAACAAAATGAAACGGCCACGTGGTACCGTCAAATGGGTAAAGTGTTCTCTCTGGCAACTCGGTTGGTTCTGCGGGTTCCTTGGCCCAGTCACTTGCAAGGCGACGCCACGTTTGGTGAGGGTTTCCAGATTGGAAGCCCGGACTGCGCACGGTTGCAAGGGCACTCTCCAGTGGCGAAATCCGACCAAACAGTGTGAATTCCTGATCGTCGTGCGCCAATTCCAGAGTATAGCAAAAACCAAGTCCGCTCAAAGAGAGGAGATGAATGAAGGTATTGTTGAGGTCGGCCACGTAGACCTCCAGCCAATCGCTTTGGCACTGAAAGTAGTGCCAATCCGGGTCAGTTGCACCGTCGGCAATGAGTGCCAAGCCTGCTAGAATTATAGCAACGCCTGCGGCCACATTGACCAACAAAGCAGCCGCTCCAATAATCGCCAAAGCAATTCCGCTGATAATTTCGGCAATAGACGGATCACGTTCGAAGGTTGCTTTGTCTGGTCTTACGAGGCCGCCAGGCTGACCACCCAAGGCAACAGCACCATCTACGGCGACCCAATCCGGGCGGACACCACAGTCATCAGGGTAAGGAATTTGGTCAGGAGGGATTGACTGCAAGACTTCACCTGACGTCTGAATCCAAAGCACCAACCACGTCATTGCAAATGATGTCTGTACTGCTTCGGTTGTTACGCGTGTTTCGGGTGCAGCATTTGTTGGACGGTAAACCTGATTGAAGGAGTTCACATAATAGTCGACAAAGTCTTGTGGCAGATAATTGGGCAGTACAGTTTTATCGCGAATGCAATCAAGAATGACGCCTTGATCCATACCTGCAAGCTCAATCTTTTTGTGAAGGGCACCACCCAAAACATTTGGCCAATTCGTATAAGTTGGCACGGGAACGCGATCATTCATAAAAATCGCGTCTGAGCCGCCTTTTCCATAAAATCCGTAGACCCAGACATCAACAAAATTTCGGATAAAGCGATGCCGCCACCAATGATTGCGATAGACACTTTTTACTGCGCTATTCACATAAGGCGAACCTACAAGCTCAGTGCTGTAAGCGATGGTTGCGCCCAAAGCGAAGGCTTTCATGCGATCATCTGAGGCGTTGTCACGAAGTTTGGCGAGGAACGCACCGGTTTGACTTCCTGCCAAAGTATCCCGAACCTGCCATGCGCGGCTGGGTCGTGTTTTCACTTCGGGCTTCGACGTTGAAAGTATTGCTGTACCGATTTGTACACGGGCGTTCTGCAGCGTTGCCATCGACGCTTTGAGCTCATCCGAAACGGTTTGAAGTGCTTGCAGCTCACCAATCATGCCCAAGAGGTCAAACTTTGATTTGTTGTGTACGGCTTCCTTGAATTTTGAAAGTGTTTCCCGCATTTGCCTTAGACCACGATACAGACCGCGGTTGGCTTTGATCACCGGAGTGACAGAAGCGTTTTCTTTGTTGCCAGCAATGATTTCCAGCAATGGCAGCCAAACATTGAAGTAAGGACTGTTTGCAGTACTTGCCAATTCTGGAGAAGATCGCATCAAGTCGCCAAAGCTCGATCCCAGGCAGCCGAGATAAAAATAGGGCGCTGTGTTTGGCTGGGCCGCAAGATTGTAGTGAGGCGAACCGTCTTGTTTGAGACGTTTGACTACAAGGTCTGCAACAACAAATTTTGTCGGAATTCCGGTCATCGGCCATCTCCAAAAATATTCTTGTTTGTAGAAGCGAAAGGCAGTGGAAATCAGTGTATCGTCCAACGTATCTTCGTTGCTTAGCAATAGCGTGATGTTGACGTTTTAATGTAATCTGGTTCACAATCCCCAGGCAAATCCTGGAACTTCGTGATGAATGCTATCGTTGATCAGGATTGGTTTTTCAGACATCGCTTGTGTGGCCCCCCGGGCCCCACGCCGCGAAGAGCGGGTCGGGGTGAGGGCGAACAATTCGCGACTGGCTCAGCAAATTGACTGTTTGGTTATTTGTGTCGAACGCAGGAACCAAACTCCGTTTCCGGACTTTGATGTGGACAGTTGGGAAATCGCTCGCAGCCGGGGGCGGTTAGAATTCAGGAGTTTTGAACCATGGACACTTCTCATCCGAACCATGCATTTATTTCCAGCGAAGACGTTGAAGGCACATCGGTCTATGACTTGAAAAGGTGATTCAATCGGTTCGATTGATCATCTGATGATTGATAAAACTTCAGGGCGTGTGCTTTACGCCGTGTTGCGTTTTGGTGGGTTTTTGGGCCTCAATCACAGTCACTATCCGCTGCCTTGGGCCAAGATCAGTTATGATCAATCCATCGGCGGTTTCCGCACTGACATCAACGCAGACAAATTGCGTGATGCGCCGCAGTTCAGTGATGATTCATGGGGCGACCGGAACTGGGAAAAACAGATCCAGGATCATTACAATACTCCCACCTATTGGGGAATTTGAAGAATTTTTCGCGCATGTGTGAAATTGAATTGGGACCCCCGCCCACGCCGCTGTTTCACACTGGTTCGAAAATAACCTCGGTCTGCAAAGACCGGGGTTTTTTAGTGATCGTGGCTCAGTACACCACGCAGTCAATCGGACCGAAACCTGGAATATTGATTTTGGCTTTCAGACCTTTGTACATTCTAGCGCGTTGAGCCGGTTTGAAAGACGATGCAGGAAAGTGGGCGTTGTCTGGACCTTGCGCACAGTAAACTCCCGTGATTTTTCCCCCGCGTGCTTTCGAAGACTGTTTTTTCGCCAGTGCTTCAGTGGCACACAACAACGACAATCCAGCAATTATACACGCGATATTCTTCAATTTCATCATCAACCCCTTGTCGTCCGATTTACAAGTTCAACGTGAAATAGAACTTGGACAAAAGCAGAGTGTTGGTCAACTGGAATGTAAAAACCCCGCCTTGCTTGGCAAAGCGGGGTGAAGAATGTGAGATACTGAGGCGGTGTTATGCGCCCCAGCCCAAAGCGTAGGCGAGCAGCGGGCCTAGCATCATCGTTGATGCCAAAACACCTGCGGCGATGTCACCACCTTCAAACCATGCGGAATTTCGCGTTGGCTTAATCCTGCCAACGTAAACGTCGGCTGGATTTGTATGAGTGATGTCGTCTTCCGCGATGAAGTTGCGGCCACGGGGCGCGCGCAAGCGGGCTTCGCGTTCAAATTCTGTTTCGATCAAGGTCATTGGTAGCCTCCATTTCGACTTCGTTGTGTTGAAGTTGAAAATGAAATGCGAGGATGGGCAAAATGTTCCCGTATTTTATTTCCTGTCAATGGCGCTGCGGATTTTTGCAGCGAGGTCCTGTTGGGTGTAGGGCTTGTTCAGAAGGTTGACGCCGGGGTCGAGCCGACCATGGTGGAAAATGGCGTTGCGAGTATAGCCAGTGGTGAACAACACTGGCAATGTCGATTGTATGGTGCGGATGCTGTCCGCAAGCTCGCGGCCATTCAATGCTCCGCCCAGCACGACGTCAGTGAAAAGCAAGTCGACGTGTTTGGCGCTTTTGTAAATGGCTAATGCCTGTGTACCTTCTGGCGCGGCAAGTACCTTGTAGCCCAAGTCTTGCAGCACCGAGACAGCGTAGTCCCTGACACCGGGTTCGTCTTCCACCAGCAAAATGGTTTCGCCTCTCTTGGCGCGCGGCATTGGATTTTTTACTGGCGGGTTGTCTTCCGGACTTGCGGTGACCTGTTCTTCGCCGATCAATCGGGGCAAGTACAGTTTTACGGTCGTGCCGTGGCCGACCTCGCTGTAAATGCGAATGTGACCGCCGGATTGTTTGACGAAGCCGTGGATCATCGCAAGGCCAAGGCCAGTACCCTTGCCGGGGCCTTTGGTGGTGAAGAAGGGTTCGAACACTTTTTCGAGTTTATCGGGCGGTATGCCGCTGCCTTCGTCGGTGACACTGAGCATGACGTATTGCCCGGCTTTCAAGTCACCAAAGCGCGAGGCATAGTTGTCATCAAGTGCGATATTGGCGGTTTCGATGCTGAGTTTGCCCCCGTCTGGCATGGCGTCGCGGGCGTTCACGACCAAGTTGACCAGAGCATTTTCAACCTGATTTGCATCAACGAAAGTTTGCCACAGTCCGGCGGCTAACACGGTTTCAAGCTTGGTGTTTTCGCCCACTGTGCGTGTCAACATGTTGGATACTTCAGAGACCAACGCGTTGATCGACAGGGGTTTGGGTTGCAAGGCTTGCTGGCGTGAAAAGGCGAGCAGGCGCTGGGTCATGTCGGCAGCACTTTTTGCGCCTTTCAGGGCGTTGGCGATGGGCTGCTTGAGATTGGAAGCATCTTCAGATTTCGCAATGCGGCGCTGCACTGTGTCGAGATTGCCCATGATGATGGTGAGCATGTTGTTGAAGTCATGCGCGATGCCGCCTGTGAGTTGGCCGATGGTTTCGATTTTCTGGACTTGGCGCAGCGTGGTTTCGGTTTCTTCGCGTCGCGCCATTTCCTGTTGCAGACTCTTGGTTCGTTCTGCGACTTTCAGTTCGAGCTCTGCATTTGCGAGGTTCAAGGCGATGCTGCGGCGATCCAGTTCGGCTGATGCGGCTGCGAGATTGCGCGAAATAATCTGGGCTTCCCTGAAGGGTGCCGGAAGCTCGACCACCGGCTTGCCATTGCCTAGATCGCGGGCGCTTTTGGCAATGGCTGCCATGCCTTTGCTGGAGTGGCGGGCAATGGCCGTTGCAACCAGCAGGCCAAGTCCTGACAAAACAAATGTGGCCGCAAGCGATGACAACAGGATGTTCTGGAACGGTCCTTCAAATGCTGACTCAAGTTGGGCCACGCCAACGTTCCAGCCGCGAGAGGTGGGGGCATAGGCGGTCATGCTCCAGTCGCCTTCCAGTACCCGGTTTTCCGTCCAGCCTTGTGGAGATTTCGCAATTGCAGCGCGCCAGCCCTCACTGGCGAGGGTGCCAAGGCGGTGTTGGATATCAGGAATTCTGGCAACGAATTTCTGATTGGCATCCACAATGCCCACAACTTCGCCATTGCTGAACTTGTCATCAATCAGTCTTTGAAACCGTTCCGGCGGAATGCTGATCGACAGAATATATTTTTT
>CAXTLE010000159.1:0-7105 GCA_964244855.1 uncultured Aestuariivirga sp.
GTGATGAAGGCCCCCATGATGAGCAGGATGTAGAGTACGGGCAGCGATGACCAGACGTCGATAAAGCGCTGGAACAGCAAATCCGTCCAGCCCCCGAAGTAACCCTGCACGGCACCCGCCGCCAGGCCAATGATGGAAGAGACGACGGTGAGGATAAGTCCGAAGGCGACAGAAATGCGAAAGCCATAGATCATGCGGGCCACCACGTCGCGGCCCTGATCATCGGTGCCCAGCCAATTCATGTTGCCCCAGATGCATTGCGGGTCTTTTGCTTTCAGCGGGAACTTCACGCAGGCGGATTCGCGGTCCAAACGGAAGGCGGGGCGTGAGGGGGCTGGGGACGGAATTTCACGGTTCACGGTGTTGTAGGAATAGCGGATGGGTGGCCAAATCATCCAGCCATTGGCGTTGATCTCGTCCTGATTCACTGTGTCGCGAAAGTCCGTATTGGCGAGGAAGCCGCCGAACATGGTTTCGGGGTAGTCCTTAAAAAGCGGATATAGCAGCTCGCCTTTATAGGATGCGAGTATGGGGCGGTCATTGGCGATCACGGGTGCCAGAACTGATATGCCGAACAATGCCATGAATAAAATAAACGACCAATAGCCGCGGCGGTTGGCTTTGAACAGGTTCAGGCGGCGGCGGTTGATGGCGGAGATATTTTTGAACAGCATGATTGTCAGGTCTCGCGCGATTCAAAATCGATGCGCGGATCAATCCATGTGTAAATCAAATCGCTGATCAGCGCGATGAGGAGGCCAAACAGCGTCATGATATAGAGATTGGCAAAGACCACGGCATAGTCGCGTTTCACGACAGATTTGAATGTCAGGAGGCCCAATCCGTCAAGCGAGAAGACCTGCTCGATCAACAGTGAGCCTGAGAAAAATGCTGAGAGAAAGGCACCGGGGAAACCGGAGATCACCAGCAGCATGGCATTGCGAAAAACGTGGCCATAGAGCACCTTGTTTTCGGTGAGGCCTTTGGCGCGCGCTGTCGTTACATATTGTTTGCCGATTTCATCGAGGAAGGAATTTTTGGTGAGGAATGTCATGGTTGCGAAACTCGAAATACCGAGTGCAACAAGAGGCAGCACCAGATGCCAAGCATAGTCTTTCACTTTGCCCCAAGCTGACAGGGTGGCGAAGTTATCTGATGTCAGGCCCCGCAGGGGGAACCAGTCCCAATAGCTGCCGCCCGCAAACAATACGATGAGGATGATCGCGAAGATGAAGTTGGGAATGGCATAGCCGATGACGATTATGGTGGAGGTCCAGATGTCGAATTTCGAACCATTGCGCACGGCCTTGCTGATGCCCAAGGGGATAGAGACAAAATATGAGACCAGTGTCAGCCACAGCCCCAGCGAAATCGATACGGGCATTTTCTCCCAGATCAAGGATATCACCGGCCTGTCATTGAAATAACTCTTGCCGAAATCAAAGCGCAGATAGTTCCACACCATATTTAGAAAACGCTCGGCGGGCGGTTTGTCGAAACCGAATTGCACTTCGAGTTTTTTGATAAACTCAGGATCGAGACCGGAGGCTCCGCGATATTTCGAATTGGTTTTTCCCGTGCTCTGAAGTTCGCCACCAGCACCAGTGTCCCTCGCGTTTTGACCTGCGGGATTTTCCAGTTCGGCAATGATCTGTTCAATGGGACCACCCGGCACAAATTGCGCGATGGCGAAGGTCAGAAGCATTACCCCCAAGAGCGTGGGGATCATGAGCAACAGACGTTTGACAACATAGGAACCCATTGTTCAGCGACAGACCACAATCATGATTTGCTAATGCTCGCATCAGCTTTTTCGTCAAACCACCACGTGCCTGGATAGCCCAAGCCAAACAGGGGAAGTGTTTCTGTATGGGCGACGCGCTTCCAATGGGCAAGGCGTTGATCCGACAAGTACCACATGGGCACGCCATAATGGTTCCACATCAAGATCCGGTCCAAGGCGCGACAAGCGGCGATCAGAGTTTTACGGTCGGGAGCCGTCGTCAGTTTCGCAACAATGGCATCAACAGCGGGGTTCTTGATTCCGTAGTAATTTTTGCTGCCCGGTTTGTCAGCGAAGGCTGAGGTCCAGAATTCAGTCTGTTCATTACCTGGCGACAAGCTCTGACCCCAAACTGCAATGATCACATCATAGTCAAAGTCTTTTTGCAGGCGGGCATATTGCGACACATCAACGGTGCGGATTGTTACCGCGACGCCTAAGAGCTCAAGCTGTTCCTTGTACGGCAACGCGACACGCTCATAGGCATCCCAATCCAACAGGATGTTGAAGGTAAAGACTTCGCCCTTGGCATTTTTCAACACCCGCTTGCCGTTTTCTATTTCGGGCTTCCACCCAGCTTCAGCAAACAGCGCTTGGGCCGCTTGCAGGTTTTTCCGCCTGTCCTGTGGTGTGCCGTTAATCGGGTTTGAATATTCAGTGGTAAAGACCTCAGGCGGAACTTGATCGCGCAACGGTTCCAGCAATGCGAGTTCATCTGGGCCAGGCAGGCCTTTGGCTTCCAGTTCCGAATTGTTGAAGTAACTGCGGGAACGCTTGTATTGGCCATAGAACAGGTTCTGATTGGACCATTCAAAATCAAATGCCAAATTCAAGGCACGACGCACGCGGGCATCCTGAAATTTTCCGCGACGCGTATTCAGTGTCCAAGCCTGCATGCCCTCTGCCCCACCTTGGGGGATATTGGCTTTAAAAATGCTTCCGTTTTTTACAGCGGGGAAATCATAGCCAGTTGCCCAGCTTTTCGATGAGCGCTCAACGTTCACATCGAACTTGTCACCTTTAAAGGCTTCCAAAGCCACAGTGCCATCGCCATAAATCTGATATTCAATTTCATCGAAATTGTTTTGACCCACGTTGACGGCAAGTTTTTCACCCCAGTAATTCTTGTCACGGATCAAAGTGAACGTTTGGCCAGAGATAACTTTGCCCACGGTATATGGCGCTGATCCCAGCGGTGGCTCAAGAGTGGATGCATTCACATCGCGCTGCTTGCCATCTGCGTCCTTTCCAGTCCACCAATGTTTTGGAAGAATTCCAAACTCGCCGACGATTTGCGGAAGTTCCCGGTTGCCTTTCACACCAAAAACAAAAGTGACTTGATGATCACCTGTCTTTTCGGCGCGCAGGATGTCTTTGTAATAGGCTTGCCGTGCCGGGACGTTCGCCTTGATCGAGTCAAAACTGAAAATCACGTCCTCGGGCTTTACTGGCTCACCATCGCTGAAGTGCGCCTCGGGACGCAAGTTGTAGACAACGCTGGAATAGTCTTCGGGATACCATATCCCCTCGGCCAAAAGACCATAGGCTCCAAAGGGCTCATCGAGGCTTTTGACGAGGAGTGCTTCATTGATGCCCGGATCAATCGGATCGCCATTGATGGTGTTGCCGTTGAGGCTGTCAAAGGAGCCAGCAATACCCAGCCTTATTTTACCGCCCTTTGGGGCGGCTGCATTGACATAATCAAATTGCTTGAAGCCTTCAGGATATTTTGGATCGCCCAGAAGCGACACGGCATTGCGGAACTTCATGAGGCCCGCGTAGACGGGTGCTTCCAGCAAAGGCAAAAACGGTAGGGAACCTGCCCATTGCAATACGCGCCTTCTGGAAAATGTGTGTGCCATCTTGTTCTCCGTCCTGATTCGAACGCCCCGTTCTATGATGGCGCAGCCTCAAAACAAAACACCAGCACAAATTGCGCTGGTGTGACAATGTCCAAATGTCAGAATGTCTTACGGTGCCGGAAACGGCTTTGGCGCGTCTGAGAGTGACGCCAGATAGGCGATCAGGTCAGCGCGCTTCTTGTCGTTGCCAATACCGCCGAAGGCCATTTTGGTGCCGACCACGTATTTCTTCGGCGCTTTCAAGTAAACATTGAGGTTGTCGTAGGTCCACTTGTCGGCTTTGTGGCCGAGCATGGCATCTGAATAAGCATAGCCTTCGTGGGAGGCGATGCTGCGTTCCACCACTTCGTAAAGGTTTGGACCGGTCTTGTTCGGGCCACCTTTGGTGAAGTCATGGCAGGCGGCACAAGCCTTGGCGACTGATGCGCCGTTGGTGACATCAGCGGAGGCCAACATTGTGCCGAGTGATGCTGCGGCAGCGCCGTCAGCGGGTGCACCGGGTTCCGTGGCTTCGGCCACTTCGATCAAAAAACCTTGCTTGTCCTTGGCTGGCGCTTCGGCGCGATAGACGCCTGCGCTCAAATTTTGCAGGCCCAACACCATCAGGGCTGTGCCCAACACTGCGCCTGCGATCTTGTTGAATGTCCAGCTGTCCATTATAAATCCCGAAAAACGTTAAATCCGAGCGCTAAGTAATACTTTGCCCAATGGCCTGCAACTCATATAAAGGTCGCAGAGCATTTTCTCGCCCGGCGCTTACAAGTCCATGATAGATCACCAGAATACCATCATCGTTATTCCAGCCCGCATGGCGGCCACCCGGTTGCCGGGCAAGCCCATGGCCGATATCAATGGCGTGCCGATGATCGTGCATGTGTGGCGGCGGGCGGTTGAGGCGAAGCTCGGCCACGTGCTGGTGGCCGCTGGCGAAAGCGAAATTGCAAGCGCCGTGCGGGATGCGGGGGGCGATGCCATTATCACACCATCCGGGCTGAAATCCGGTTCGGACCGGGTCGCTGCGGCTTTAGCGCTACGTGACCCCGATCGGCAATTCGTTCATGTTGTCAATCTGCAGGGCGATTTGCCGAACATTGATCCTTTGAGCGTGCGGCGTTGCCTTGCGGGCCTCACCAATGAAACCGTGGATATTTCGACTGTCGCCACAGAAATCCTTTCGGATGAAGACCGCAACAATCCCAATATCGTGAAGGCTATCGCTCCCATCGGCGGTGACCGCGAGGTGGCCTTTGCGCGGGATTTTGTGCGGGTGTTGATGGATGATCACCCGGCCCCCCATTGGCACCATATTGGCATTTACGCTTACAAGCGCGCGTCCCTGGAAGCCTTTGTCAAACTGCCTCAATCGGCGCGGGAAAAAGAACGCTCGCTCGAACAAATGCGCGCCCTCGATAACGGCATGAAAATCGCCGTGGTGCAGGTTGACTCGACTCCACTTGGCGTGGATACGCCGCAGGATCTTGAAACCGCCCGCCGCCTGCTGAAAGACCTCTGATTCATGACTGCAAAGCCGAAAATTTCGTACCAAGGCGAACCCGGGGCCAATTCCCATATTGCCTGTTTGCAAGCCGCACCCGACCATGAACCTATGCCCTGCCCGACGTTTGAGGACGCATTTCAGGCGGTTGAAAGCGGCAAAGCTGCGCTTGCAATGATTGCCATCGAAAACACCACGGCTGGCCGCGTGGCTGATGTGCATCATTTGCTGCCGGGTTCGCATTTGAGTATTGTCGGTGAACATTTTCTGCGGATTGAATTTTTCCTCATGGCAGTGTCGGGCGTAAAGCTTGCAGACATCAAGGAAGTGCACAGTCATGTGCATGCGCTTGGCCAATGCCGGAAATTTATTCGTGAACACAAACTGAAACCCGTGGTCGCCGCTGATACCGCAGGGGCTGCGCGGGAATTGTCGGAGTCACGTATTGTGACGCAAGGCGCAATCGCCACGAAGCTTGCGGCGGAAACTTATGGCTTGAAAATTCTGGCCCGCAATATCGAGGATGAAGAGCATAATACCACGCGATTCGTGATTTTGTCGAAGAAGCCAAAGCCTTTTGTTGATGGCAAACAAAAGATCATCACCAGCTTTGTCTTCCGTGTTCGGAATGTTCCTGCTGCGTTGTATAAAGCCATGGGCGGCTTCGCGACCAATAGCGTGAACATGACGAAGCTTGAGTCATATCAACTCGAAGGACAGTTCTCCGCGACACAGTTTTACGCCGATATCGAGGGCCACCCCGATGATGCCAATGTGAAACTGGCGCTGGAAGAGTTGGGGTTCTTCACGTCATATGTGCGTGTGCTGGGGGCGTATCCGGCGAGTGCGTATCGGGCGGAGATTGCGAAACGGCGGCGGGCGTAGTTGCGAGCGGTCCGCCTCCCCCAATCCTCACCAGCGCCGCCTTCACCAAATGCCAGGCAATCGCGTCCGGCCTTGAGGCATGCAGTCCCTGTGGATGGGTGCGATCCAGCATTGTCCTGATTTCATCCGCCTCGAACCAACGTGCCGTTTCAATCTCGCTTTCGTCGATCGTCAGCACCTCATCTTCGGCCTCGCCGATCATGCCGATCATCAAGCTCGACGGAAATGGCCAGGGCTGACAGGCCACGTAGTCGACTTTCCCCACCGTGATCCCCACCTCTTCTTTCACCTCGCGGCGCACGGCGGCTTCCATGGTTTCTCCTGGCTCCATGAAGCCTGCAAGTGCCGAATACATGCCTTCGGGCCAACTCTTTTGGCGGCCCAATAGCGTCTGGCTGCCCCGGCAAACGGCCATGATGACAACGGGGTCGGTACGCGGAAAATAGTCTGTTCCGCAGGCGTCGCAACGGCGACGGTAGCCTTCGTCTTGCATCACCGAAGCAGCACCACATCTTGCACAAAAGCCATGACTTTCGTGCCAGTGGATGAGGCTTCGGGCTTGTGCGATGATGGACAAAACAGTGCGCGGCAAAAGCTGTTCCATCATGATCGTTCGAATTGGTTTCAGCGAATCACTCGACTGTGCTGCGACGGCAAACCACGGCACAGCCTTGTCATCGACGCCTAAAAATATCGCTGGTGAAAAAGAAAGTGGGCGCGAGACGTCGAGTTTTTCGCCTGCAAACTGCACAGCATCGCCATGTACCCAGATAAATTTGGCTTCATCGCTTTTCCTGTAATTCTCCACCTTTAAGGCGTCCGTTCTGATTTGTGACATGCGGTCAAGCGGCGAATGGGCGAAGGCAAAATGCGGCAAAGGACGGTTTCTCCAAACGGCAGAAGCAATTGTTATCAGTAATAGATCAATACCTTAACTGAATATTTACCAAAAACGTTAACTTTCATGCCACGGAATTGTGTCGGCGCTGCCTTTGATGGCAACGCGACCCATTGGTTTTAGTGGGCTCTCAATGGGCCTGACGAGTGACCGTTATGAAGCCTGGTGTACCCTGGCGTGTC
>CAXTLE010000160.1:0-7043 GCA_964244855.1 uncultured Aestuariivirga sp.
GCCCCGGAACACAGAGAGAGTTCCAAGCGTCACAACAATGGCGGGCACACGGCCAAAGGTGACAATGACGCCATTGAACAAACCGCACAGCATGCCAATGCCACAGGCGGCGGCAACACCGGCGATGATGCCGATGTCCGGATTGCCCTGCATGACGCTTGCTGATCCGTAAGCGGCCAGCCCGATGACAGAAGCAACTGAGAGATCAATATTGCGTGTGACCAGCACCAGCATTTGGGCCAAGGTCACAACCATCAACAGGGCTGCATCCATCGCAACAGTTGTCATGTTGGCAGGACTGAAAATACGTGGGTTGATTAAGGCAACCGGGATGATGACAGCGAGCATTGCGGCAACGAGCCCGATTTCCCGATGTGCCAATATGGCTGTCCATGGGTTTGATGTCGGTTCTGGTGACGCTTCCTTCACGGCTGTCTCGTCAGGTTGAACGAGTCGCAAATGTGCAGAAGGTTCAGCTTCAGTGGCTGCCTGTAAAACTTTTTCCTGGCTGGCTTCGCCCTTGCTGAATTCCGCCGTCTTGCGGCCTTCACGCAGTACCACGATGCGATCACACATGCCTAAGAGTTCTGGCATTTCTGATGAAATCAGGATGATCGCCAAACCCTGTTTGGCAAGATCGGAGATCATGGCATGAACTTCGGCTTTTGATTCGACGTCGATGCCTTGTGTGGGTTCATCAAGAATGAGCAGGCGAGGCTTGGTTGCCAGCCACTTTGAGAGGACTACTTTTTGTTGATTGCCACCAGACAACGTGTTGACCGGCTGATCATAGGAGCCAAAGCGCAGTTTCAGGCGCTGCAGATGGGGAATGACAAGATCGAGTACTTTTTTGCGGCTTGAAAATCCGTTCGTCTGGGTCTTGCTGAGAATTGTCAGTCCGGCATTCTCGACGATGGGAAAATCCATCACCAGGCTTTGGCCAAGCCGGTCTTCGGAAACATAGGCGATGCCCGCTTCCATTGCGTCTTTCGGCGAGGCAAATTTTGCAGGTGCCCCACTTAAATTGATTTCGCCTGAGGTGGGCGATGTAATGCCAAACAGGACGCGAGCGATTTCGGTGCGGCCGCTGCCTACAAGTCCGCCAAGTCCCAAAATTTCGCCGCGGCGGACGCTGATATCAATGCCTTCAAACTCACCAACACGCGAAAGCCCTCGTGTTTCGAGAACCATATCGCCGGGCACAGCATGATTTCGCGGATATAGCGTGCTCAGTTCACGACCCACCATCAATTGTATGGCGCGTTGACGGGGGAGCTGTGCGACCGGTTCGAGGCCGACGAGCGCACCATCGCGAAGAACTGCGATGCGGTCGGAAATTCGAAAAATTTCGTCCATGCGATGGCCGACGAACATGATCGCAACACCGCGTGACTTGAGATCTGCGACGACTGCAAACAGGCGGGAGACCTCGCGTTGGGATAAAGCGGCGGTCGGTTCGTCCATAATGAGGACGCGGGCATCCAACGACAAGGCGCGCGTTATTTCGACCAGCTGTTGTTCCGATGTGCGAAGTGAACCGAGTTCACGATCAACGTTTATGTTGAGCCCAATGGAAGAGAGCAGGCGCGCGGCCTCCACCCGCATGCGCGCGCTGTCAAATCCTAATGCTCCGTGAGTTGGCATGTGGCCCATGAAAACATTTTCCGCGATGCTCAGTTCCGGGAAAAGCCCGGGGTGTTGATGCATGACCGCTATTCCGGCGCGTTGGGCATCCAAAGGTGTGTTGAGTGAAACTGGAATTCCGCCAATCACAACTGAACCCATTGTCGGCCAATGAACACCTGCGAGCAACTTGACACATGTACTCTTGCCGGCACCGTTTTCACCGAGCAACGCCAGGACCTCACCAGCCCTCATATCAAAACTGACATCGCGCAGGGCTAGTGTACCGCCAAAAGACTTGCTGGCGTTTCTCAGACCGATGACAGCTACCGCGCCGTCGTCGCGAGCGAGATCAATTGGCTTGTCCAGCTGTTGCATCTCCCACCTTCGGCATGGCGCTCAATTGCGCTGGCTCGCACAAATTTACGACTGCTTCTGCGACAGTCTTTTAATTAAAGCAATTTGCTATATAAAATCTTGAAAGCTGTCAATAGCGTTGCTAGCGTTGCATTGTAAAGGACAATCAAAATGTGATTGCCTGCGAATGACTGGTTGTTGTTTTGCACTGAGGAGGTGTTGATGACGAAACGCATTTTACTTGCAGGGGAGACTTTCGCGATTAGTCAATCTGTATCAATTGGCTATGACACACTTCGCTCAAACGTATATGCGAATGGTGCTCAGCATTTTCTGGCGGCCATGAACGGCAGTGGATATGAAATTGAGCACATTGCAAGCGAGCGGTGCGAGGCGGAGTTCCCCCGGTGTTTGCAGGAGTTGTCGAAGTACAGTGGAATCATCTTGTCCGACATTGGCGCGTTGTCGTTGTTGTTTTCTGCTGAAACGCGTGCCGGGAACCCGTCGCCAAACCGGCTTGTGCTTCTTTATGACTGGGTCAAACAGGGTGGCGGACTGATGATGGCGGGCGGCTACAACAGTTTCCAGGGCATGATGGGAACAGCGCGCTATCACGACACGCCCATCGAAGAGTGTTTGCCGGTTTCATGTTCGCCCTTTGCAGATGGACTTGAAGCGCCGGAAGGCTTGGCACCCCATGTGGTGGCCGAACATCCCATTGTGAAAGGATTGGAGCAGTCCTGGCCGCCTGTATTGGGTCTGAACAAAGTTGTGCCCAGATCTGGCGATGACTGCCAAATGCTGACCGCCGCAACGTATCGCGGAAAGCAGCATCCACTATTGGCTGTCCGCCAATTTGGTGAGGGACGTTCCTTGGCTTGGATGAGTGATATAGGTCCGCACTGGATGTCACAGGAATTTGTGAAATCACCGACCTATGACAAGCTCATGCGCAATATGGTGGCCTGGATTTGCCGGGATATCTAGTTTTGGATTACGCCGTCAGCCTGATCATCAAAGGTTTTTTCTCAACTGCCTTTTTCGTCAACACACTACTATCTGGTGAGAACAGGGAATAGATTGGCAGGATACCTGCACCGATGGCGCTTGCTTGGGCACCTGTTGTGCCACAGGCGATTTCAGGTGCCACAAGCCCTTTTGGCACCAGCTCTGCAAAACGCCTTTGAATGCGGGCCACCGTGTCTTGCAACAAGGGACGCGGCAACAGTCCATCGATGATAATGGCTTCAACATCGACAACGGAAATCGTAGAAATGATAGCCTGCGCAATCGCATCAGCGCAATCATCTTGCCATTCTCCGACAAAGCGTTTCGCTTCAGGTGGCATGGGGTCAAGCTCCCGCACCCGGTTGATCGGAAAACCGTTCGCTCGCAAGTGATTGATCAATCCATAGATGGAGGCGCGTCGCAGCAGGATTTCAAAAGGACCGTCTGGTGGTGGTATGGTCGCAAGCTTTGAAGGCGTAACGGGCAGCGGACCATAAGCCGCCGCATTGCCATTAGGCCCCGTCTGCAAGATGCCATCCATAATCAAGCCGCCGCCAATCATGGTATTGATCGAGAGGTGAATGAAGTCGCGGAACCTGGTGCCGGCACCAAAGACAAGCTCCGCCGCCGCTGCTGCTGATGCATCGTTTTCAACATAAATTGGGATACCATTTGCTTCGGCAAAGAAGTTGGTCAGGTCAACTTCGCGCCAGCGTGAACTTACGGCTGCGGGGAAACCAAGTTCATGTTCCCATCCACCCAAAAAATATGGTGCGGATATTCCCATTCCAACGATGCGGCTAGCTTTTTTACCTAGCGTTTCCTTCATGCGCGCAATCACGTTGCCGCCAGTTTTACGAACAACATCAGGGTCCGGATAGTCATATTCGTGCGACTCAGTCGTCCGCACATTGCCTGTAAACTCAATCAAGACCACATCCAAAGTTCGGCGGCCAATGTGAAGGCCAATCGAAAATGCACCTTCAGCCGCAAGTCCATACATGACCGAAGGTTGCCCCTTCTGGCCAAACCGCTTGCCTTTTAATTCGATGTAACCTGCATCTACCAAAGCGTCGACAATACTGGCTACGGCAGGTGGCGTAAGATGAGCAAAGCGTGCGACATCGGCTTTGGAGGCCTGTCCCAAACGTCTAATCGCATCCAAAACGACACGCTCATTGTAGTGTCGCACTTGGACAGAGTTGCTGCCCTTGCCTGTCGTGTTCATGGGCAAACTCATAACAGTGTGTTCTTTTTAATTAAAGCAAATTATTTTAACTTGCCCGACCCGTTGTCTTTTGTTACGCTTTCCCTGCGCGACGAAATAGAACACGCAGTTGGGAGAAACAATGAAACTGTTGTTCCAAGCGAAAGTGTGGCCAAGCCGAGAGGTGGCTAAAAGTTCGTCGGGCCAGTCGATATCCATTTTTTCCAAACGTGATGTTCGCGCAATCAACATCACTTAAGCCCTTGGGAGGAAATGATATGACGAATATTATAGCTGGAATGGTCCGGCGTAAATTTCTGAAATCCAGCATGCTTATGCTCGCCGCTGCCGCAACCTTGGCATCGACTATGGGAACAGCCAGTGCTGCTCCGGCTGAATTGCGCTACTTTTACCGTGCGCCGTGGCCGTCGTCGGAAATTTACGCCAATTGGCTCATCGATGAATGGAACAAAAAGAACGGCGACCGTATTCATGTCACAGGTGCTAGCGTTGATGGAGAAACCTATAAGACCAAGCAAACCATCGAATTGAGCTCGAGTAGCCCGCCGGACGTTTTCTATTCTTGGGAAGGCGGTCGTGCCAAGGAAATCATTGACAATGGATTTGCCGCCGATCTCACCGGCTACTACGCAAAATATGGCTGGGACAAGTCCCTGAATGCAGCCAGCGTCTCGTTGGCTACATTTGGCGACAAGAAATATTTTGTGCCAACCGAAATTGGTGCATCGGTGGTTTGGTACCGAAAGGACCTTTACGAAAAGCTTGGCTTGACTGTGCCAAAGACATGGGATGAATTGATGGCCAATGCCGCAAAGGCGAAGGCTGCCGGTATCGCCCCTTTCATGCTGGCCAACCAGAAGAAGTGGCCATCACAATTCATGTGGTCGGCGATTCTCGTCAACAAATACGGTCTTGATACATACAACGGATTGATTGGTGACAAGATCCCTTGGACAGATCCGAGAGCCGTCGATGTAACCGCCATGATGAAAAAAATGGCTGACGATGGCTGGTTTGAGCCTTCCTTCAACTCTATTGACGTTGGGCCAGCCATGGTTCCGTGGACGAGTGGTGCAGCGCTTCATTGGTATCAGGGATCGTTCAACCTCGGGCGATTCCGTGGCGACCAACCGAAATGTTGCGTGGTGCCGATGGACTTCTTCCCATTGCCACCCATAGGCGACCAGAAGGCAACGATGTCAGTTTTCGCTGAAGATACACTTATGATCCATGCGAAAAGTCCCAACCAGGACGCAGCCGCGGAGTTTTTGAACTGGATGGTGTCACCGGAGGCGATGTCGAAAAAACTCGAGATCGACAAACCATCTTCTTCCAACGCTTCGGCAGACCTTTCTAGCCTGACGGAAATGGAGCAACGCCTCGCCAAGACCATGGCTGACGCTGGTTCATTCACTTTTATGCATGTTGACCATGCCATTTCACCAGCTATCTCGGACAAATTCCTTGACGGTGTTCAAGCAGTCCTCAGCGGCGCGATGACACCGGAGGAAGCGATGACGCTCACTGAAGACGAAGCGGTGAAAGTGCGCGGCAAGATCTGATTGGTTCCATGTAAGGTTGGCTTTTGCGGTGGTTCTCCCATCCTGAAGCCCACCTCGACTTGCCGCCTCGTGGTACCGGTTGACGACGGGATATGAGGCGGCATCTTTACTCCAGTAACCGCTACAACACCGATAGCAGGCGTCGCAATGTCTCAGTGCGAAAAAACAAAACGTCCCATCGTGTCTTTTGCAAGGCGTCATACTTTTGTGACGATCTTTGGTCTCGTGGTGCCTGTCCTGATATTTGCCTGCTTCATCGGATATCCAATCGTCTATACGCTCATTCTCAGTTTCTACGAATGGAACGGAATGTCACCGACCAGAAAGTTCGTTGGATTTGCGAATTATGTCCAATTGTTCAATGACAAGTATTTCTACATTGCTCTTGCCAACAATTTCAGATGGCTTCTGGTCGCTCTGGTGTTTCCAGTTACCCTCGGATTTGCCATCGCCTACGCAATGCGGGCCAAGGCTGTTTATTTTCCAACCCTGATCCGGACCGCCGTATTCTTCCCCGTGACGATGTCGCTGGTCGCTGTCGGCTTGATGTTTCTACTGATTCTCAATCCAATCTTTGGAGCCTTTGATACAGCACTTCGGTCCGTTGGCTTGGGTTTCCTGGTGCGCGAATGGTTTGGCGACTACCACATTGCCATTTACACCCTCGCTGCCATATCGGGCTGGGCCTACACCGGGTTGCCGATGATTTTTTACTTCGCAGGTCTGGGTGACGTGCCGAAGGAAACCTTTGATGCGGCGCGCATTGAAGGGGCAGGGCATTTCCGGATGATGACCAAGGTGGCGCTTCCTCAATTGAAACCGGTGACAGCCGTTGTCGTGATGCTGACCCTGTTTGAGTCACTAAAGGCTTTCGATCTGATTGCCGCCATGACCAAGGGTGCGCCCTTTGGGAGGACCAATGTTTTGGGCTATCTTGTTTACTTGGAAAGTTTCTGGAATTCCCGCTTTGGCTATGGTGCCGCTCTGAGTGTCGCCATTCTATTTCTTTCCGTTGCCATCGCTAGCTTGCTGATGGCTACCGTCTTGAGAAAGGCTTTCGATGTCTGATCTCATCGCGACACCAACTCTCTCGCGGCTGACGATTTTGCGCCGCATCTTGCCACGGGTATTTGCAACCGTGGCGGCGCTTCTGCTTGCCCTCATCTGGCTTGGGCCTGTTATTCTCATTGCTGTGACATCGGTAAAATCGAATGCAGACTTTCTGGCTGGCCCTTTCTCCTTATGGATGACCCCCACGTTTGAAC
>CAXTLE010000161.1:0-7013 GCA_964244855.1 uncultured Aestuariivirga sp.
TCGGCGCATGGGTGTCCGGGGAAAGTCGGAAACAAGATTCTTCTCCCTCCCCCTTGTGGGGAGGGAACCAGTCCGCGCATATATACGCGTCCTCATTTCTGTGTCGCTACAGTTCAGTAATTCAAAGTTTGCTTCAATTCATCAGGCCAACCGGGTTGAACAAAATTTTCCCCGGACACTCGTGCGCGAACGCGGGAATGACGAAACGTTTGATATTGCCCGTCTAGAGCTTCCTCAAAAACACACTACGCACTTTATGGTCAGCCCCCTTGCGCAGCACCAGATCAGCCCTTGGTCTTGTCGGCAAGATGTTTTCGCGCAGGTTGACCAGATTGATGCTGTTCCAGATACGTGTGGCGGTTTCGATGGTTTCTTCATCTGTCAGCGAGGCATAGCGGTGGAAATAGGATTTTGGGTCTTTGAATGCGCCGTTGCGCAAGGTGAAGAAGCGTTCGATGTACCACTGCTTCAAATCATCCTCTTCGGCATCAATGAAAATTGAAAAGTCAAAAAAGTCAGATGTGTTCGGAATACCGCGACCGTCTCTTGGCGGACGACCGGTTTGCAGCACGTTGATGCCTTCAATGATCAGAATATCCGGCTGGTCAATCACCTGGGTTTTGTCGGGCAACACGTCGTAAGTGAGGTGCGAATAGAGCGGCGCTTCCACATCACGCTCACCAGATTTGATGTCGGCCATGAAGCGCAAAATGCGTTGCAGGTCATAGGATTCTGGAAAGCCCTTGCGATTCATCAGGCCCTCACGCTGCAAAACGGCATTGGGCATGAGGAAGCCGTCCGTGGTCACCAAATCGACCTTCGGATGTGATGGCCAGCGTGAGAGCAAGCGGCGCAGAATTCGCGCGGATGTGCTTTTGCCAACGGCGACGGAGCCTGCAACACCGATGACGTAAGGCACTTTCAAATCATGCCGATGCAGGAACATGTTGGAGGCGTGGAAAAGTTTTTGTGACGCTTGCACGTAAAGGTTCATCAACCGCGAGAGCGGCAGATAAATCGTCTCAACTTCATCCAGGTCAATACGATCATTCAACGAACGCACTTCATTCAAGTCATCCTGCGTCAAGGTCATGGGCGTGTCGGCACGCAAAGCAGCCCACTCATCACGTGAAAATCTCCTGAAAGGAGAAACTTCGCGCGCAAAATCTTCGACAAATTCAATCATGTGTGCGTGCCGCTTTTTCGACGAGGCCACCGGTGCCTTGGCGGCGTTTCAGTTCGGTCATCACGTCATCTGGCGACACACCTGCAGCCTGCAGGAGCACGAGGAAATGATAAAGCACATCAGCGGCTTCGACAGTGGTCTCCTGCCTATCGTTGGAGACTGACGCGAGCGCCAGTTCCACAGCTTCTTCGCCAAATTTCTTTGCGCATTTGGCTACACCTTTGGAAACGAGTTTCGCAGTGTAGGACGTATCAGGCGAAGCGCTGGCTTTGACCGCGACTTCACTTGCAAGTTTTTCAAGTTGGTCGAACTGACCCATCACTGCATCCTCACCGCAATACCCGCATCAGCCATCGCCTGTTTTGCTTGTGCAATCGTAAAGGTTCCAAAATGGAAAATTGAAGCGGCCAACACAGCAGTCGCGTGGCCATCCCGGATGCCTTCGACGAGGTGATCCAGTGTTCCCACGCCGCCTGAGGCGATGACGGGAATGGAAACGGCATCGGCAATGGCGCGCGTGACAGCGATGTTAAATCCTTTGCCAGTGCCATCTCGATCCATGGAGGTGAGCAAAATTTCTCCAGCGCCCAGCGCTGTCACTTCGCGCGCAAAGTCTACAGCATCGATGCCCGTTTCTTTACGCCCGCCATGGGTGAAGATTTCGAATTTTCCGGGCGCAGTTTCCTTGGCGTCGATGGCGACGACCACACATTGGCTGCCGAATTTTTCTGCGGCGTGCTTCACAAACGCGCGATTGCTCACGGCAGCGGAATTGATCGACACTTTATCAGCGCCCGCCAGCAACAAATTGCGGATGTCATCCAGTGTGCGAACACCTCCGCCAACCGTCAGCGGCATAAAGCATACGGAAGCCGTGCGCCTGACAACATCCAATATGGTGCCGCGCCCTTCGTGGGTTGCAGCGATATCGAGAAAGCATAACTCGTCAGCGCCCGCAGCATCATAGGCCTTGGCCGCTTCCACAGGATCACCGGCGTCACGCAAGTCAACAAAATTGACGCCTTTGACAACGCGACCATCTTTCACATCAAGACAGGGAATGACGCGGGCTTTCAACATCAACGACCTCCGGCCACACGTAAAGTCGTACCAGTTATGTAACTGGCCTTGTCCGACAACAGGAACATGATGGCATGTGCAATCTCTTCAGCCTTACCAATCCGCTGCATCGGAATGGTAGGGCGAATGCGTTCAACACGCGATTGGTCACCCGTTGAGCGCTCATGAATTTCTGTATCAGTCATACCGGGTGTGACGGAAGCAACGCGAATGCCTTCCATCGCCACTTCTTTCGCCAAACCAACAGTGAAGGCGTCGATGCCGCCCTTTGCGGCGGCGTACCAAGTATATTCCCCGGGACTACCCAAGGTGGCCGCTGCGGAAGACAGGTTAATGATCACGCCACCTTTGCCGCCGTGCAGGGTGGACATGCGGCGCACCGCTTCCTGACAGGCCAAAATAGTGCCCGTGAGATTGATGGCGATGGTATCAAGGATGGTCCGCACATCTGCGCTGTCCAACCGCGAAGACTTGCCGGTAATACCGGCTGAATTGACGAGGTGAGTCACAGGCCCGAAGGCAGTTTCAGTTTCGTCGAAGATGCGCTGGATGTCCTCAGGCCTGGATACATCTCCTTGTATAGCACAGGCGCGCTTGCCGAGTTGGGCTGCGAGCGCATCTGCAGCTTTTTTGTCGCTGACGTAGTTCAGGGCGACGTCATAGCCTTCGGCGATGGCCATGCGGGCTGTGGCAGCACCAATGCCGCGGGAGCCGCCAGTGATAACAAGAACCTTTGTCATCGATTCGCCTCCGAAATGAGTTTGAGCGCAGCCTTCGGGTCTAATTTGCCGTCGTACAAGGCCCTACCTGTTATGGCGCCTTCCAGCTTGCGGGCGTCGGGCCACAACATGCGGGAGAGATCATCCATAGACGCGAGCCCCCCGGACGCAATGACGGGAATGGAGACCGCGTTCGCCAGCTCTATTGTAGAGATCCAGTTGATACCCGTCAAAATACCGTCGCGATCAATGTCCGTGTAAATGATAGCGGCAACGCCCGCGCCCTCGAATTTTCGCGCAAGTTCGATGACACCAAGTGATGACGCCTCCGCCCATCCTTCCACCGCCACTTTGCCGTTCTTGGCATCAATACCTACAGCCACTTTGCCGGGGAAGAGTTTGCAGGCTTCCTTCACCAAAGCAGGATCGCGAACGGCAATGGTGCCAAGAATGACGCGGGCCAAGCCTTTGTTCAACCAACTTTCAATATCGTGCAGCGAGCGAATGCCGCCGCCCAATTGGACCGGGTTTTGGGTGGCCTTGAGAATAGCTTCTACGGCAGCGCCATTCACCGACTGCCCCTCAAAGGCCCCATTCAAATCTACGACATGAAGCCACTTGAAGCCCTGATCCTCAAAAGCCTTGGCCTGATCAGCGGGACTGTCGTTGTAAATCGTCGCCTGCTCCATATCACCCATTTTCAGGCGTACGCATTTACCGTCTTTCAGATCGATGGCGGGAAACAGAATCATGGCTTCCACCTGAGAAAATTCGCAATCAAGGCCAGCCCCAATTCCTGACTTTTTTCAGGATGGAACTGCGTTCCCACGATGTTTTCATAGCCCACAATAGCCGTTACGGGTCCGGAATAATGCGTGGTCGCGATGACATCATCTGGCAGAGTGGTTTGCAGGTGATAGGAGTGGACAAAGTAGGCATGCAGTCCGGTTGGCCCCGTGTCGATGCCGCTCAGCACGGCGTGCGAAGAATGAACATCCAGCGTGTTCCAGCCCATGTGCGGAATTTTTAAACTGGTGTCGTCAGGGGTAATCTTCACCACGTCGCCAGCCACCCAGCCGAGGCCCGGCGTCGTGTCATGTTCCAACCCCCGTGTGGCGAGCAATTGCATGCCCACACATATCCCCAGAAACGGAAAGCCGCCGATGATGACACGCTGTTGCAAAGCATCGCGCATGCCATCAATCGCCAACAAACCATTGCGGCAATCCTTGAAGGCACCGACGCCGGGCAGCACAATGCGATCAGCTTTTTCCACGTCCTGAACCCGGGCCGATACAATGATCTCGCCCTTGATCTTGTGATCAGTCGCGGCGCGTTCAAAGGCCTTGTGGGCCGAGTGCAAATTGCCTGAGCCGTAGTCGATGATAACGGTTTTCATGATCTACCCGCTCAATGAACCCTTGGTGGAGGGTATGCGATCTTTCTGGCGTGGATCAATCTCGATGGCGTCACGCAATGCGCGGGCCAAGGCTTTGAAGCTGGCCTCGGCAATGTGATGCGCGTTGTCGCCGTAAGCATTCTCAAGATGCAAGGTGATGCCCGCATTCATGGCGAAGGCCTGGAACCATTCGCGCACCAACTCAGTGTCAAACGTGCCAATCTTGTCACGCGGGAAGGTGGCGCGAAAAACAAGGAAGGCGCGGCCAGACACATCAATGGTGCAACGTGACAGGGTTTCATCCATGGCGAGATCACATGAGCCATAACGGCGGATGCCCTTGCGGTCACCCAAGGCCTTTGCGATGGCCTGCCCCAGGGCAATGCCGGAATCTTCCACAGTGTGGTGATCGTCGATGTGCAAGTCGCCGTCCGCTTTCAACGTGATGTCGATCAGCGAATGCCGTGACAATTGCTCCATCATGTGATCGAAAAAACCTACCCCGGTTTTGACATCAAAGCGGCCCTCACCATCCAGATTGACGGCGCAGGTGACTTTGGTCTCGGTGGTTTTGCGTTCGACTGTAGCTGTGCGCATGAAGCAATCCTTTCAGCGCGGGGCCTTAGCAGATGCCGCTCAGTTATGAAAGCCAAAGGGCGGTTAACCATCAATGCGGGCGCGCAATGCCGCTACATTGACCTTTTTCAGGTATTTGGGGATGCCCGAGAAAATGTCGTGGAAGTGGTAACCACCGTCTTCAAGTTCCGCGATTGCGTCGGCGGCTGACCAATCTTGTTCGACCATGCGCCAGAGCGCCATGACTGTTCCCGTGCGATCAGCACCATGGGTGCAGTGGACAAAGACCTTTCCGGATTTCATGCCAACGCGGATCAAACGGAGTGCCCGCACAAGCTGGTCGCCATCATCGTCGTTCACATGCCAGGCCACCATAGGCGCTTTGACGAACTTCATTGTCGTGCCTTCGCCTTGCGGCAGATCAGAGTGTTGCACTTGCAAGTCCACCACCGTCGTAATCTTGAGTGTGTGTTCAAGATTCTTAAAGCCTTTCCGCGTCGGTTGGGCGCCGCGGTAAAGCGTGTCTGTGACACGGTGCAAATTTCCCACGCCCTGCAAATCGACAGGCTGTGCCCAGTTGGCTGGCCGGGCATGTGCCGCTGTCGGCGAAATTGCCAGAGCCAAACCACCCAGTACCAAATCGCGACGCTTCATGATGTCTCTCTTTATTTTCCCAAGTTGAAGCCCTACATACAGCATTCGACAGGAGATAACATGAGTGAACCTATTCAGTGGCATGGCACCACAATTCTCACCGTCCGCAAGGGCGGCAAAGTGGTGATTGCGGGCGATGGCCAAGTCAGTCTTGGGCAGACCATCATCAAGGGCAATGCGCGGAAAGTGCGGCCTTTGGGAACGGGGCAAGTCATCGCCGGGTTTGCGGGTGCCACCGCCGATGCCATGACCTTGTTTGAACGGCTTGAGGGCAAGCTCGAACAATTTCCCAATCAGTTGACGCGGGCTGCCGTCGAAATGGCAAAGGACTGGCGCATGGATCGTTATCTCAGGCGGCTCGAGGCGATGATGATTGTGGCCGACAAGTCGACGTCGCTTGTGCTCACGGGAACTGGTGATGTGCTGGAGCCGGAGAATGGCGTCATCGCTATAGGTTCCGGCGGAAATTATGCGCTGGCCGCAGCCCGTGCCCTGATGGAAACCGATTTCGACGCCGAAACCATCTGCCGGAAGTCGATGAAGATCGCCGCTGATATTTGTGTTTACACCAACGGCAATTTGACCGTTGAAATGCTGGATGCCATGTGATGACGAATTTTACGCCGCGCGAAATTGTTTCTGAACTCGACCGCTACATCATCGGCCAGCATGACGCCAAACGCGCCGTCGCCATAGCACTACGCAATCGCTGGCGCAGGCAGCAATTGACGGGGCAGATTCGCGAAGAGGTGACGCCGAAAAATATCCTGATGATCGGACCCACGGGTGTTGGCAAGACCGAGATTGCGCGTCGTCTTGCGAAACTGGCAAACGCACCATTCCTGAAAGTCGAAGCCACCAAGTTCACCGAGGTTGGCTATGTGGGCCGCGATGTGGATCAGATCATTCGTGACCTGTTGGAAGCGGGCATTGGCATGGTGAAGCTCACGCGGCGCAAGGAAGTTGAGGCGCAAGCGGAAATGAATGCCGAAGCGCGGGTGCTGGATGCATTGGTGGGTGCCAATGCCTCTGAAGCAACACGCGAAAGTTTCCGCAAGAAATTGCGCGGCAATGAACTCAACAGCAAAGAGATCGAAATCCAGGTCGCCGATACCGGCGTGCCATCGTTTGATATTCCGGGCATGCCCGGTGGCTCCGCATCCGTCATCAACCTGTCCGACATGATGGGCAAGGCCTTCGGCGGTCGCAGCAAAACCCGCCGCGTCACCGTTGAGCAGGCCCATGAATTACTGATGGCCGAAGAAAGCGACAAGCTGCTCGACCAGGAAAAAATCATCGCCGAAGCCATCTTCACGGTGGAGAACAACGGCATCGTGTTCCTCGATGAGATCGACAAGATTTGCGCGAGGGAAGGCCGCGCCGGAGACGTATCCCGCGA
>CAXTLE010000162.1:0-7012 GCA_964244855.1 uncultured Aestuariivirga sp.
TGCCGATCAATTTCCTGCGCCAGCTCATCCGGTTTTATGGCGACTCGATGCAGGGCATGGTGCCCAACTATCTCGAGTTCTCCATGGGCAACCTGATGAAGGACCAGGACAAGCTGAAAAAGCAGATGGCCGATGTATTCGGCGGTGGCGATCCGTTCAAGCTGGTGGAAGAAACCGCCAAGCGCAATATGACACTGTTTCAGGATTCGATGAAAATGTTTGCGCCGTTTGGTACGCCAGGTTTTGGTGCTCCCGGTTTTGCCAATCCATTTGCGGCAGACGCAGGTGCAAAAGATGCGGTGCCGCCGGAGACAGCCAAGCCCGCGTCAGCTTCTGCCAGCAAGGATGACTTGCAGGCCTTGAAAGATCAGCTGACAGCGATGCAGCAGAAGATCAATTCACTGGATCGTTGAAGCGCTTATGAGGCGAGCCGTTGTTCCGTCTGCAGCAGCGATGATTGCTCGCCAAAAGCAACATTGAGGGCTGCGAGTGCCGCGCGCAGCTGACCAAGATTGTCATCCAAATCAGATTCAGCAATAATTTCTCTCTCTGGACCTGGCGTGTCTGCAAAGGCAAAAATTTCGACGGTTTGAACAGGTTCCGATTCCTGAACCGCAACCGGGCTTACCTCGGTTGCAAGCGCTGTTTCACAGAGCGGCTCAAGTGAAACTTCGACACTTGCCATTGTAGTGGGATGTTGCTCATCCAAAAGGGCAATTTCCGCATCAAGCTCGGCATCATTGAGCCTGGCGGCTTCTGACTGTGTCAATACGGGCATAAACAATTCAACGGCCACTTCGGTCTTCACATGTTGCTGAACCGCTGCACCGGTGTCGCCCCTGCTGGTCGTTTCGCCAAGTTGATGTTGGAAATGTACACTGTCAACCGGTGCCAGACTTGAATCTGATTCAGCTGGATCGCCTTTCGTCCAAGGGGTGAGGATTGACGCCTTGCCCAACATGTTGCCTTGCAGAAAGTCCACACCGTGACGCGCCAAAATCTCAGCGTCTTCCGCTGTATCAACCCATTCTGCGACCACTTTCAGATCAAAGGCATGGGCCAGTTCCACCATGCTGCGGACAAAGGTGTGATTTTCACCACCTTCGGTCAGATTACAGCAAAAACTGCCGTCGAGTTTTATAAGGGAAATCGGCAATTCCTTCAAATTGCGATATGAGGTGTAGCCTGCACCAAAATCGTCCAGGGCCACGCCACAGCCAAGGTTGCGGAGAGATGTTACGAAGTCATGTGACGTCAACAGATTGTCCAACGCCGCAGTTTCAGTTATTTCCACATATAGCCTTGCTGCGGGTTCGGGCATCGCCGCTATCATATCCAGCAACTGGGCATTCCAGCGTGGATCGGTGACGGTTGTTGCAGAAATATTGATGGAGAGCCTGGCTTCGGCATGGGCCTGCAGGGTCTGTAGCGCAAGTTGCAACACTGCCCTGTCAATCAACCTGATCAGACCGAGCCGTTCAGCGATGGGAACCAGATGGCCCGCCGAGATAAGAGAACCTGAACTGTCTGTCATGCGCAGAAGCGCTTCATGCATGACGATCTTGCTGGTTTTCGCATCGAATATGGGTTGAAATGCAAGCTTGAACAGGCCATCGCGCAGGCATGAAACGATTTCAGTAGCGCAGCGGGCGTTGAGAAGGCGGTGGTTTTTGCGCTCGTCCGAAGTTGTAAAAACCACAAAGCCGTCGCCCGGCAGGCGGAAGGCTTCACTCAATGCCTCTTCGGCATGGGCAATAGCAGTCGATGCATCATCGCCAAGCGCGGGCAGGGTTACAGCGCCAATTGACAACAAGGCCCAGACCGGCCCCAGCTTGGTTTCAATCACGCTATCGCGCACGGCGCGCATGAAGCGTTCAAGTGCGGTATTCAGTTCATCCGGCTTACAGCTGTTGAGTATGACTCCGAATTTTGAACCGGAATAACGAGCAATGCCGTCGCCCATGCGCATGACCTGACGCAGGCGCTGGCCCAGTGCCACAATCACTTCATCGGCCACTTCAAAACCATAGGCTTCATTCATGACATCGAGATTGTTGACGGCAACAATGGCAAAGGCACAAGGCTGCTTGTCGTTGTTGGCGACGGTGATGGCTTCACCCAGAGCTTGCGTCATGCGCGAGCGATTCATCATGCCGGTCAGCGGATCGCAGTTTGACAGGAAATTCACTTTCTGGTCGCGCATGTGACGCTCATCGGCAATGCGCATGATGCCAAGGGCTTCTGCGGGATGACCGTCTTTTCCAGCAAACCAGCGGCCTACGTCTTCAATCCATGGGGCGGCTGTTTGGGCTCCAATTGTCGACTTCAGCCGATATTCGATTTCGTAGTCTATGCCTGTGCCCTGATCCCGATTTGACGACCGCAGCACGGTTTCATAGCGGCTGAAAAAATTTTCACTGTCCATCAAGGCAGCAAACTGACGGCTGGTCTTGACAAGGGCGGGGTCAAAACCCATCACCTCTCTGGTGTTTGCACTCCACGTGATCTCGTCAGAACCAATATCCCAGTAATAAGAGACTTGTCTTGCGATGCCGAGTGCCTGAACCGTGCGGGCCGGGTCCAGAATTCGCGCCGCATCAACCACAATGTCTGACGCAGTTTCGGAATTGCTGGTGGGTTCAAAGGAAAAGCGGTCGTCCGCTTCAATCAACACGTCAGGTGACACAGTGTAGCCTCCGGGAGCAGGACAAGGCATTGTGTCCCGCGAGTTCAATCAAGCCACCAAGATTAACGAGGGATGGTAAATAATTCGGGCTGAGACATTGGTTAACAAAGAACTAATCGGCAACTGCCGTTTATTGAAGCAGAAGCCACATGACGCCACTTGGCTTGCTTGAAATTACATCATGCATGTGATGCTGACACCAATGTGTTATATTTTTGCTGCAATGCAATGCAGTTTGTGCGTTAGTTATGCAAATTTGTATCAATTGGATGAAATAGCAGACTGTTTTAGCGTCATATGTCATGAAATAAGTCAGTTTGTTAACGTTTCAACAACAAATACGGCTGAAAAGCGACTGATATTATAGTTTAAATCATTGAAATCATATTTGGAATTACTGCCATGCAAAATTGGCAATACTCATTTTGCTGCAATGCACATATCTTTCAATTGTTGAAAGAAACAAAGCGAAATGCCGGAACAGGTCCGGCTCTGAAAAAACGAACCGAAAGGACATTATCATGTTTGAGACACTCAAAACCCGCATCACCACCTGGAAGCGTTACAACCGCACGGTTTCCGAGCTCACCGCTCTGTCAAACCGCGAGTTGGCCGACCTCGGCATCATGCGTACGGATATCAGCCGCGTTGCCCGCGAAGCCGTCCGCTAATCAATTTCACTCCGAAAGGACACCATCATGTTTGAATCACTCAAAACCCGCTTTGCCACGTGGAAAAAGTATAACCGCACAGTGGCTGAACTCGAAACCCTGTCGACCCGCGAATTGGCCGACCTGGGCTTTGGCCGTTCCGATATCACCCGCATTGCCCGTGAGGCATCGCGCTCGTAATGGCAAGCTTCACCCTGTTTGGGCGCCTGCTTGAGCGGCGCTCAAAGTTGCAGGGCTATCATGCCCAGCGCCGCGAGATTGAAAGCCTGTCTGACACAGATTTGGCCGACATCGGAGTCAAGCGCTATCAATTGGGCCATGTGGCCCGGGTGAAGACCTTCAAGTAAGGTTTTCCACTACACAAGTTCCTCCAAAGGGGCGTAACCTGATCTGTCAGCAATGATAGTGAGGGTTGCGCCGCTTAATTTCGATCATGTGATCACAGGAAATTTCACGTGGATCTTAAATCCAGGCCTCAGGTTTTGAGCCTCGCATGCGGCCCGATGGTATGCGGCGATGGCTTTGACCAAGCTTAGACCCAAACCATGACCCTTTGAGGCACGGCTGGTTTGCAGGCGGTGAAAGCGTGCGAAGATGTTTTCGATTTCCTGTTCCGGAACACCCGCACCGCTATCCCTCACGCTGAGTACACATCCTGCTTCTGTCGTTTCGACAGCTATCTCAGCCGAAATTCCCTCAGGCGTGTGGTGCAGAATATTTTCGAGCAGATTGGACAAGAGTTGTGACAGGAGTTGCCGGTCGCCGCGCACTCTTGCTTTATCAGCCCACTTGGTCACCAGCGTCCTGCCGCTTTCCTCGAATATCGGCCGATAAGCATCCGCAACTTCAGTTACGACATCTTGCAATTCCAGCAAGGGCAAAACACGGGTGCGACCATCCTCTTCCAGTTCGGTAATGCGCAGCAGGCTCCCCACAATCTCCATCATCGCGGAGGTATCTGTTTGTGCTTCGGTCAGTTGTCCTGCTTCAAGTTTTTGTTGCAGCCGCGTCAAGGGAATGCGCAAATCATGGGCCATGTCGTTGGTAATTTGGCGTTGTTGTTCCAAGAGTTGGGTGTTGCGATCCAGCATGTGGTTGAGGGCCAGTGACAGCCGGTCAAACTCGTCTGACTTCTCGCTCACGGGCATGCGCTTTTGAATGTGGCCTTGGGCGATATCGTCGGCTGTTGCTGCCAAAAGATCAAGCCTGCTGGCAAAGACGCGGGACAGCCATTTGCCGCCGAAAATGGCCAGCAAGGCCGTCAGGAGGAGTGTTGCGCCATAGGCCAAAAGCAAGGCGCTGGTAATATTTTCAAGATCATCCGTATCGGTTGCAACCACCAGCCAACCCGCGTCGACACGGCGGTTCAAGGCGCGAAAACTGTCACCCATATCTTCTGGCGCAGATTCATTGGATTGAAGCTGGAACCAACCTTCTGGTGGACGGGCGCCTGCGATATTGCCCGCAATCAGCAAACCATTTTCAGCGAAAAGCCCGTAGCGAAAAGCGGTTCTGCCGCTGATGCGCTGTGGGATCAGTTGAACAAGGTTTTCCTTGCTGCTCATCTCATCCATCTCATCGGCAATTGACTGATCGATGCGATGTGACACCACTTGCCTTGCCAGGCCAAAAGCCAGCGTGGCCAAGAGCAAAGCCGCGCCACAGAAAAACAGCGCATAGGTATTGGCAAGCCTGGTGCTGGCACTTTTAGGCTGGTACTTCGGCCACATAGCCTTCACCGCGTCTGGTGCTGATCACGTCTTTTGCGCGGCCCAATTTGGTGCGGACACGGCTGATATGGGTTTCGACAATATTGGTCTTAGGATCAAAGTGAAAGTTCCAGACTTTCTCCAGCAGCATGGTGCGGGTGAGCACCTGGCCCTGATGCAGCAGCAAGGTTTCAACCAAGGCAAATTCACGGGGCTGCAACTCCACATCCTTGCCATCGACGAAGACTTTGCGTTTCAGACGATCAAGCGTGAGACCGCCACAGGTGAGACTCGTTGGTTCATTGCTGAGGGCGGGCCGCCGCGACAGTGCCGTGATGCGCGCCAGAAATTCCGTGAAAGCGAAGGGCTTCACCAGATAATCATCAGCGCCGGTTTCCAGGCCCTCGACCCTCTGCTCAACACGGCCCAAAGCCGTGAGCATCAGCACAGGTGTTGCAATGTTGCCGGCACGCAAAGTTCTCAAAATTGAAAGGCCGTCCAGCTCCGGCAACATGCGGTCAATCACCATCACGTCATAAGTGCCTGTGGTCGCCAAAAACAAACCGTCGCAGCCAGAGGCACTGCGATCAACCACATGCCCTGCCTGCCGCAAACCCTTTTCAAGGTAAGCGGCAATCTCGGTGTCGTCTTCGATGAGCAATAGTTTCATGGTTTCTCAGGAACAGGCATGGGGCGATTTATTTTTGACCACCGCCTCAACCAGATCGACGGAATCGAGCAAAATCAGGGCTGAGGCATTCAGCCACTTTATGTCAGATTGCGCAATGGCAGCGTCGATGCTTGAAACAGTGTCGTGCAACAGATCGGCGAGCGGACCTTTTTCGATCTGGCTGTCGATAGCCTTGACATCGGCGTCCAGCGAAGCCTGCACGGCTTTGACCATCGACCAATCTGGTTTGCCGTCTGCAAGTATCGCTTGCAGGCTGAAACCGGCATGATCCAGCATGGCAACGTTTTGACTGGCGGGAAGTCTGGCTTTGAAGTTCTCGACCAGAATTGCGTAGTTCTGCATGGCCGCAAGCATGGCATTTCGGTTGTTTCCAGCGGCCAAAGCTGCATCAAGGGAGGCTATTGCAAGGGCTGACGCTTTTGCATGCTTTGCAGCCATTGATTTTCCCAATTCAACATTGAGAGATGTCATGTCCTTGCGCGTCTGCAGCTGAGCTTTCATGTTCACCTCCAGAATCGATTCCACAAATTCCTCATTGGCAGATATGGCGGCATCAATGGTTTTACATTGATCGGGAATTTTGGCGACCGAGGGCGCTGAAAGTGCAATCAGACCGGCAAATGCGAGGCACAACGTGGTTTTCATGGTTCCCGTCTCCTGTGTTGGTGGGATGAGACGAGATTAGACGAGCCAAAATAACCGCGAGGTGGCGCGAACTATACGGTTTTGCAATAACTGGAAGCGCGGGCCCAACAAGATCATTTGCAAAAGTGCTGCCATCTGAGTATGATTATTTCATACCAGTGAGGTTTTCCAATGTCCGCCACCGCCAAACGCACGATCAGCCTTCCGCAAGAACATGCAGCATATGTTGATGCCAAGGTTGCCAGTGGTGACTATGCGTCAGTGAGTGAAGTTGTGCGCGAAGGTTTGCGCACGCTCAAGGCCCGCGACGACGCAATTGAGGCGTGGCTGCGGGGACCGGTAGTTGAGACGTATGACAAGATGCGCGCGGACCCTTCGCGAGGCATTCCTGTGAAAGAAGCCTTTGACATCGTAATGCAACGCGTGCGCAAGCCATGAAACAAAGGCGAGTTATCGTGACGCCGGAAGCCATGGATGACCTCGTCGACATTCACAATCAAATTTCAATTGGCGGCGGAACCGCCGTCGCTGACGGCTATATCCACAGGTTACGTGCTTATGTGAATGGTTTTGATATTGCGTCTGAACGCGGAACATCGAGACCTGATCT
>CAXTLE010000163.1:0-3704 GCA_964244855.1 uncultured Aestuariivirga sp.
GTGGCGGGCACAACACCTGCGTCGATCAAGGCGCTGGGCGGCAGCCACGGATCATAGGCACGAACATTGGCGCGAAACGGCACCAGCAACTTGTTTAAAGCGCGGCCCAGATCACCAAAACCAATAAAACCCACATTGCCGCCGGAGAGCAGTCTTGCAGAGATATTGCTATCCCCGCCCCACACTTCACGGCCTGCACGAAAGTCCCGGTCAGCCCCCACAATGTTGCGCTCCAGCGCCAAGGCCAGGCCCAGCCCGATTTCGGCCACGGGTTGCGCGAAGACTTTTCCCGTCGACAGCACGTGAATGCCGCGCGCGAAGCACTGCTCATAATCCATGTTGTCGAGAAAGTTTGACTCGACGTTCAAGGTAGCGCGAAGCCGCGTTGCCTTTGACAATAGCGATGCTGACAACGGCGGCTGACCGATAATGAAATCAATCTCGGCAATGTGCTGTTCCAGTAACACAAGGCCCTCATCGCCCTCGCCTTCAATCAGGCGGAAGTTTTCGCGCAAGCTTCGCAAGCCCGCGTCAGTAAAAATCAGATCAAGCGTGCGGGGTTCTGGAATACAAAACACCAAAGGTCGCGCATCGACCATCAGTTCCCATCCTCTGGCAATACAGGCAGCGGATGTACTTCAATGCCCTCTTCCATCAACTCTTGCGCCTCAACCGGCGTTGCCTTGCCAATGATGCCCCGTGCTTCTGCTTCCCTGTAGTGAATTTTCCGCGCTTCCTCGGCGAAATTGTCACCGACATTCTCGGCATTCTTCTCCACATGCGCCCGGAACTCACGCATCATCTGCATCATGGCCTGTGCCCGTGGATCAACAGGCCCTGCCACCATGGGGCGTGCCACATCAGACTTCGTGTTCGCCTTCGCAGGAATGCCCGGTGCCATGATCTGTTTTTCAATTTTCACAGAACCGCAAACGACGCATTCAACCAGGTGACGCTTCACCTGCTTGTCGTAAGCATCGCTGTTGGAAAACCAGCCGTCGAATTCGTGGCCCTTGTCACATTGGAGATCGTAGCGGATCATCTCAAACCTGCTTCATTCCAAAGTCGCGCGCATGCACCAGTGCAGGAATCCGGGCGCGAGTCGCAGCAGACAATGCGGGATCAATATCAACAAGCAATACACCGGGTTCATCACCCAGTTCCGCCAATACTTCACCCCAGGGCGAAATCGCAATCGAATGGCCATAGGTCGCGCGACCTGAATCATGCACACCACCCTGTGCAGCCGACAAAACAAAACTTCCCGTCTCAATCGCGCGCGAACGCAACAGCACGTGCCAATGCGCCGACCCTGTTGGCACCGTAAAGGCCGCAGGATAGGTCAACACCGAACACCCTGCATTGGCCAGCGCGTTCGCCAATCTCGGAAACCGCATGTCATAGCAAATCGCAAAACCCAGCTTGAAATCCGGCAACTGCGCTGTCACAGCATTTGCGCCTGGATTGTAAGTCGCAGACTCACGATAGCTTTCGCCACTCGGCAAATCGATATCGAACAAATGAATCTTGTCGTAACTTGCAATCAGCGCACCATCAGGCCCAAACAGCATGCTGCGATTGGCCAGTTTTTCTTGACCTGCATTCAAGGCCAGCGAACCCGCATGCAGATAAATTCCAAGCTCCTTTGCCAGCGCCGCAAAACCCGCGACAAAAATATCTTTCCCTTCGGTCATCGCGACGGCTCTCAGGCGGTCCTTGTCAGGTTCGAATATATTGCTGACCTCCGGTGTCATGACATATGTCGCACCCTGCGCTGCTGCCTCGCGCACCAGCACCGTCGCATCAACAAGATTGCGGGCCATATCGCGGCCCGATCGCAATTGAACAACAGCAACCTTACTCATTATGCAGCCAACAGTGCATCGAGTTTTCCTGAAGCTTCAAGCGCATGAATATCATCGCATCCCCCCACATGGGTGGCTCCAATAAAGATTTGCGGAACCGAGGTGCGGCCATTGGCGCGTTCCCGCATGGCAGCGCGCTTGCCGCCATCGCTGCTCACGTCAATCTCGGTGAAAGCAACATTCTTCCGCTTCAACAGACCTTTGGCCATGTTGCAGTAAGGGCAAAGTGAAGTGGTATAAATCGTTACGTCTGGCATGTTTCCGTCCTCAAGCGTCAATATGCAATCGCGTGGGTTCTAAAACAAGGGCGAAGGTGAGGAGCAGCACACGCGCTGCACCCGCGTTTTTCAGCGTCGCCGCGCAAGCATTGGCCGTGGCCCCGGTGGTGCGCACATCGTCGACCAGCAACACGGTTTTGCCATCAATGACAGGTCGCTTTTCCAGCGCCACAGCGAAAGCCTTCCGCACATTGCGGCGGCGTTCGGATGCATCAAGGCCAACCTGGCTGGTGGTGGATTCGATGCGAAACAACACATCATGCAACCACGGTTTTCCGCTGCTCGCAGCCAATCGTTGCGCCAAAACTGCAGCCTGATTGAAACGCCGTTGCCACAGCCGCTTCCGGTGCAGGGGCACGGGAATAATAATATCGGCCTCTGCGATGAGTGATCTTCCAGCAGCTGCCATCATCCGCGCCATGGCAAGCCCGGCCTCGGCGTTGTCTTGATATTTAAACAGATGCACCAAATGCCCGGCGGGCCTATCAAAGGCGACAGCCCCTCGCGCCTTGTCCCACACTGGCGGATCGGCGATGGCTGCGGGCGATACTGTTCCATCACCCTCGTCATAGGCAAATGGCGTTCCCAACACCGCGCAAACGGGATCGTCAATGAACTGTAGCTTTGACCAACACTCCAGGCACAATGCCGCACCAGATGTCACAGGCGTCTGGCAGGCAAGGCACAGCGGCGGCGTGACAATGTCGACGAGTTTGCGCCACACGCCCAAGCTTGCGACTTGCAGCCGCTGGAACAAGGGCGCGTAATCAGCTATCGGCTCTTCCGTCATGAACGCAGCCCCACAGGTCTTCAATCGCGCAGTCTATCTTAAGCGTCAATCCCGCGCCAGTGGCGACGCGGTGGGCTTGCTTGATGCACGGGTCAGGGAAGAATTGCTGGACAGGTTACAGCTGATCAACCGGAATTTTGAACGGGCCTTGATCATTGGGCCACGGGCAAAAGAATTCGAAGCGCGAATGCAAGAGACAGGAAAATTCGCCTCGGTAGCAGCGCAACCGCCATCAGTATCCGACGATTTGAAACTCACGCCATTTTCATTCAACGCCATCATCAGCTTGCTCGATCTTCACACAGTGAACGATGTGCCGGGTTACATGGCGCAAATCGCCAATGCGCTCCAGCCCGATGGCTTGGCCATGTTCGCATTTTTTGCCGGCGAGTCTTTACGCGAATTGCGTGAGGCATGGCTTGTCGCGGAACAACAGGTCACAGGCGGCGCAAGCCCACGTGTGGCACCCATGATCGATCTTCGCGAAACCGGCGGGTTGTTGCAGCGCGCAGGCCTTGCTCTGCCTGTCGCCGATGTTGACCGCGCCACGCTGCGATACTCGGATGCCATGTCACTGATGCGGGAAATCAAGGCGCTGGGTTTTTCGAATTGTCTGACCGGGCGCGTGCGTCATCTCACAACACCGGGCCTGCTGTTTCAAACTGCAACGACTTATCCTTCCGACAATGATGGCCGCATCAGCGTCACCTTGGAAATTGCCTGGGCCACCGCGTGGAAACCGCACGGGTCACAGCAACAGCCACTAAAGCC
>CAXTLE010000163.1:3804-6921 GCA_964244855.1 uncultured Aestuariivirga sp.
TTGCCTGGGCCACCGCGTGGAAACCGCACGGGTCACAGCAACAGCCACTAAAGCCAGGAAGTGCCAAAGCGCGCTTGGCGGATGCGTTGAAGGTTGGGGAAGTAAAATTGTAGTCCGTGCGTGCTTCGAGGCCCGCAAGAGGGCGGGCACCTCAGCATGAGGAATATTATCCCTCACCCTGAGGTGCGAGCCCTTGCGAGCCTCGAAGGGCCGGTAGAATTCACAACAACTCTTCCAGATGCGGGATCAGCGGCTTGTCCGCAGGCGGCATCGGGTAGTCGCGCAAAGCCTTCGCCCTTACCCACTTCAATGCCTGCCCTTCATTCGACATCACATCGCCCTTCCAGCGCCTGCACACGTAAAGCGGCATCAACAAATGGAAATCATCGTAAGCATGTGACGCGAATGTCAGCGGTGCCAGACAGCTTTCTGACACGTCGATATCAAGCTCTTCCTTGAGTTCCCGCACCAGCGCCTGCTCGGGCCGCTCGCCTGTCTCTACCTTGCCACCCGGAAACTCCCACAACCCCGCCAGTGATTTTCCTTCTGGACGTTGCGCGATCAACACGCGACCATCAGGGTCGACCAGCGCAACAGCAGCCACAAGAACAAGGCGCATCCCCACAATCGTCATTCCCGCGAACGCGGGAATCCAGACTTTCCACCATCTCGCTGGTTGAAAGTCTGGATTCCCACTTTCGTGGGAATGACGGGGCTTGATACTGCCAGCAACATCTAACTGCGGTACGAACCGTTGATATCAATATAGCGATGCGTCAAATCACAGGTCCAAACCGTGGATTTGCCCTTGCCCACGCCAACGTCAGCTTCGATGACAATATGCCTGCCCTTCATGTGCGGCAGAATATCGGCTTCTTTATAGCTCGAATCCTTCATGCCGCTCTTGGCCACTTGAATGCCACCGATCCTGATTTTCACTTTGTCCCGAATGGCTTTTTCACCGGCCTTGCCGATGGCCATGACAATGCGGCCCCAGTTCGCATCTTCACCTGCAATGGCGGTTTTGACCAAAGGTGAGTTTGCAATCGACATCGCGATTCTATGAGCCGCCTTGTTGTTCTCGGCCCCCGTCAAAGTGATCTCTATCAACTTCTCCGCACCCTCGCCATCGCGTGCGACTTGCAGTGCAAGATCATGACAGACGGAATCGAGCGCTTTGGCAAAAGCCTTTAAACGAACATCCACCGCCGACTTGATACCCGTCACCTTTCCCTTGGCACCTGTCGCAAACAGCAACACCGTGTCCGAAGTCGATGTGTCACCATCAACCGTGATGCAATTGAACGTCTTGGCAACCGACGCCGACAACAGAGCTTGCAAGGCTTTTGCGGGAACCGCAGCATCAGTAAAAATAAACACCAGCATCGTCGCCATGTCAGGCGCAATCATGCCCGAACCCTTGGCTATACCTTGGATCGTCACCGTGTCTTTGCCCAGCTTGGCTTTCGCAATCGAAGCCTTTGCAAAAGTGTCCGTGGTCATGATGGCCTTGGCCGCTGCCGTCCACTGGTCAGGCGATGCCGAGGCTTCGAGGGCTGGCAAAGCATTGACGATGAAGGCCGAATTGAGCGGCTCACCAATGACACCTGTGGAAGCTTGAAACACCTCAGCCGCCTTGCAGCCAAATTGCTTTGCCGCAGCTTTCGCAACAGCAGTGACTGTGACCACGCCGGCTTTCCCCGTGAACGCATTGGCATTCCCGGCATTGACCAACAGGGCCCGCGCGGATCCCTGCTTCAAACCGGCCTTGCACCAATCAACGGGTGCCGATGAAGATTTTGAAGTCGTGAGACAGCCCGCAACTGTTGTGCCCTTCGGCAGCAATGCCAGTAAAACGTCCGGACGGTTTTTATATCTGATCCCGGTTTCAGCCGTAGCCAGTGTGACGCCAGCGATGGCTTCAAGCGTCGGAAATGCTTCCGGCGCAAGCGGTGAAACAGGATGCGCCATGGGCATTATTCTCCGGTTTGATAGTCAGTTTGTTATTGTGGATTCTCTTCAGGCAACAACAGGTCGCCCTTGCCGCCACCACCATCGCCAGCATCTTCACCGACATTGGCTTTGCCCTGCTGCGCATCCAGAACCTTGCGCTGGGCTGCCGCTTCTTCCGAAACCTTCTTCAGGTCAGGATCAATGATTTCGACTTTGGCCGTATCCTTGAGGCTGGCCAGCTTTTCCTGAACCTTCTGGCGCACCAGCACGTTGCGGATGGCATTCTTCACCTGATCAAAAGGCTGGGCTGTACCCTGCTTGCGGTCTTCCAGCCTGATGATGTGCCAGCCAAAGTCGGTCTTGATTGGTTTTGAAATTTCGCCCTTCTTCAATTCAAAAGCAGCCTTGGAGAACGCCGGCACCATTTCAGGCGAGGAGAAGTAACCAAGATCGCCACCGTAATCCTTTGAACCATCAAGGCTGTACTGCTTGGCCAGCGCTTCAAACTTTTCGCCCTTGGCCAGCTTGTCGAGAACGGCTTGCGCTTCTTTTTCAGACGCCACCAGAATATGACGGGCGCGAATACGCTCGGTCTCGGTCAGCTTCTTTGATTCGTCGGCATAGACGGCCTTGATCTCATCTTCGGTCACAGTCTTGCTGATGACCTGGCTGAGGTAGCTGTCACGCAGCGCTTTCGCCTGATAGGCAGCAAGCCTGCGCTTGTAATCGTCAGTATCAGAAATGCCTTCCTTGTTGGCAAGCTGGGCCAACAGGTGGCGCTCTACCAGGAATTCAACCACGAAGGGGTAGCGCAATTTCTTCGGCAGGTTCGGCAATTGGCCGATCACGTCATCAAAGGCCATGCGCACTTCTGATGTGCGGATTTCATAGCCATTCACAATGGCGATCACCGCATTGTCGTCCTTGACAGCAGCTGTCTCACCTTCTGGTCCCGACGTATCTGCTTCAGGTGCTGCCGCAGGATCAGCGGCATTCTGTGCCATGGCACCGAAAGCCGTAAAGCCAGCAAACACCGAAGCCAAAACCATTACTTTCAGAGAATTAATGCGACGCGTCATCTGTGCGAGATTCCATCCTGTGGGCGATAAATGCAACGCCCGCTGCCTGTGGCGCTTCCCATGGCCCCGAAACAAGGCAAGAATG
>CAXTLE010000164.1:0-6834 GCA_964244855.1 uncultured Aestuariivirga sp.
TCCCGGCGGGTACGGGCGGCATGTTGAGCCGACTGCGCCAGATCGCCGTCAAGCGCGACAAGCTGATCATCGAGGAACAGTCAAAGACGCAGCTGCCGCAAGCGGCAGCGGAGTAAGATCAAAAGGCCCGGAAGAAATTCCGGGCTTTTTTATTTGCTGCGGTTTTGTTTGATGTGTATGATATGCAGAGTTTATACACACGAGGTTTGCCATGCGAACGAATATTGATATTGATGACACATTGATGGCTGAAGCCATGAAGTTCACGCAGGCTAAAACCAAAAAGGAAGCGGTTGTTATTGCCCTTCAGGATTTGGTTCGGCGCAAGAGGCAGTTGGGCATGCTCAAATTTATGGGTAAGATTCAAGGTGACTGGGACATTGATACAGGACGCAGAGATTGACCCTGGTCGCTGACAGCAGTGCCTGGATAGCTTTTTACAGAAAAGACGATAGTCTTGTTAAAGTTCAATTGGCCGAGGCGTTGAGAACTGAGATTTTACTTGTACCCGACGTGGTACTTTTAGAGGTGTTGCGCGGAATAGATTCTGAGAAAGAAGCGCTGGCTATTGGAATGGAATTTAACAATTTCCAGATTGTAGAAGCGGTGGGAGCAGAGAATGCCCTGAAGGCGGCGAAAAACTATCGATTTCTACGTTCCAAAGGCAAAACCGTTAGAAGCTCGGTGGATTTGCTGATCGCGACTTGGTGTATCGAAAACGACATCCCGCTCCTTCATGCGGACAGAGACTTTTCAGGTTTTGAGCAACATTTGGGCCTGAAGCGATGCTCAGTCCAGCAATAGGCGTTTAATCGCATTTTAAGCTACGCCCGTCGCGATTGCGCTGCCTGGCGCTACCCCTGTAGAGGACAAGTTAAAATCGCTTCCCGATGTGATTTTGGGCGCTTAAATGCTAAGCACCGCTTTTTCGCCTATCAGTGTGCAACCGATTCATGACCAGCTGTCTAAACCCTCTCGCCAATCAAATCATATTCCTCTGCATCCACAATTTTCACTTTCACCATATCGCCAACTTTCAAATCCGTGGCGCCGGGAATAAACACATTGCCGTCAATTTCCGGCGCATCCCATGGAGAACGCGCCACCGCCTCTTCATTTTCCAAGTCAATCTCATCAACCAATACATTGATTTCACGTCCGATTTTACCCTGCATAACGTCGGCAGAAATCTGCTGCTGCACTTCCATGAAGCGCTCATAGCGTTCGGCTTTCACTTCGTCAGGCACCTGCGGCAGACCGAGGTCATTGGCTTTTGCACCCGAAACCGGTTCATATTTGAAGCAACCAGCCCGCTCAATGCGCGCCTCTTTCATCCACTGCAGCAGATATTCGAAATCGGTTTCCGTCTCACCCGGAAAGCCCACGATGAACGTCGAGCGTATCGCGATATCAGGGCAAATATTGCGCCACTTCGCCAAGCGCTCCAGCACCTTTTCCTGATTGGCCGGACGCCGCATGGATTTCAAAACCGATGGTGATGCGTGTTGAAACGGAATGTCGAGGTAAGGCAAAATCTTGCCATCCGCCATCAGCTCAATCACATCGTCAACATGCGGGTAGGGGTAAACATAATGCATGCGCACCCACGCACCGAGATCACCCAGTTCTTTGGCAAGATCGTAGAACTTGGCTTTCAAATCGCGTCCACGAAACTTCGACGTGGCATATTTGATGTCAACGCCATAGGCCGAGGTATCCTGCGAAATCACCAGAAGCTCTTTTACCCCGGCTTTCACCAGTCGTTCCGCTTCATACATGACCGCAGCAGCCGGGCGTGACACCAGGTCACCCCGGATGGAGGGAATGATGCAGAAGCTGCAGCGGTTATTACAGCCTTCAGAAATCTTCAAATATGAGTAATGGCGTGGCGTCAGATGCAGGCCTTGTGGCGGCACCAGATCCATTTTTGGGTCATGCAGCGGCGGCAGCGCCTCATGAACGGCTTTCACCACCTGCTCATATTGGTGCGGGCCGGTGATGGCCAACACGGAGGGGTGCGCCTTGCGGATCGCCTCGTCTTCAATGCCATAACAGCCCGTCACGATGACACGGCCATTTTCCTCCAGCGCTTCACCAATGGCCGACAAACTTTCTGCTTTGGCTGAGTCCAGAAATCCGCAGGTGTTGACGATCACCACGTCGGCGTCAGCATAGCCAGGGGCGATCACATAACCCTCGGCCCGCAGCTGGGTGAGAATGCGTTCACTATCAACGAGGTTCTTCGGACAGCCCAATTGGACCAGTCCCACTTTTGGCACATGTACAGTCATGCAGCGGGCCATAGACCATTTGCGCTGCGAATGAAACAAGAGTGAATATGACGTGTAAGCCCTTGCAAGGTCTGAATAAACATGGCCAATTGCCGAGTGTCGATCAACAAGGCCCGAAATGTTCAGCAAAATCCTCATCGCCAACCGCGGCGAAATCGCCTGTCGTGTGATAAAGACAGCCCGTAAGATGGGTATCAAAACCGTTGCTGTTTATTCTGACGCGGACGTTCGCGCATTGCATGTCGATATGGCGGACGAGGCTGTAAACATCGGCCCCGCAGCTGCTTCAGAATCCTATCTCGTCATAGACAAGATCATAGCCGCCTGCAGGCAAACAGGTGCCGAAGCGGTGCATCCGGGCTATGGCTTTTTGTCAGAACGTTCGGCCTTTCCAAAAGCGCTGGAAGCTGCGGGCATTGTGTTCATCGGGCCAAATCCCCACGCCATTGACGCGATGGGTGACAAGATTGAATCAAAAAAAGCCGCAGCAGCAGCAGGCGTTTCAACCGTACCCGGACACATGGGCATTATCGGTTCAATTGATGAAGCGGTGACCATTGCTGAAGGCATCGGCTATCCCGTCATGATTAAGGCTTCGGCTGGTGGTGGTGGCAAGGGTATGCGGATTGCTTTTAACGCTTCAGAGTGTCGCGAGGGTTTTGGCTTGGCCAAAGCCGAGGCCAAATCTTCATTCGGTGATGACCGCCTTTTCATTGAAAAATTTATCACCAACCCGCGCCACATTGAAATTCAGGTGCTGGGCGACAAGCACGGCAATGTGATTTACCTCGGAGAACGCGAATGTTCCATTCAGCGACGCAATCAGAAGGTCATCGAAGAAGCACCTTCGCCGCTCTTGAGCGACGCAACACGACGCAAGATGGGCGAGCAAGCTGTGGCCTTGGCCAAGGCGGTAAATTATGACAGTGCGGGAACTGTGGAGTTTGTGGCCGGGCAGGACCAGAGCTTTTTCTTTCTTGAAATGAACACCCGTTTGCAAGTGGAACACCCGGTGACGGAAATGGTCACGGGTGTGGATCTCGTCGAACAGATGATCCGTGTGGCATATGGGGAAAAGCTGCAACTCCGGCAACAAGATGTGAGACTGAATGGCTGGGCTGTGGAATCACGCATCTATGCAGAAGATCCGTACCGCAGTTTTCTGCCGTCAACCGGGCGGCTTGTCAAATATCGTCCGCCTGCGGAACAATCTGCCGAGGGCATTACGGTTCGCAATGATACCGGCGTTTATGAAGGCGGCGAAATTTCAATCTGGTATGACCCGATGATTGCCAAACTCTGCGCTCATGCACCTACACGCGCAGAAGCCATCGACGCCATGTCAAAAGCACTTGACAGTTTTGTCATTTCTGGAATCCGTCATAACATCCCCTTCGTTTCAGCCATTATGCAAAACCCGCACTGGCAATCCGGCAATATATCAACGGGTTTTATCGCGGAAGAATTTGAGGGCGGCTTCAAAGGCACAGCCCTTACTCCACCAACGACAAAGATGCTGGCAGAAGTTGCTGTCTATCTCGATCACATCGAGAATACACGCAAACGCCAGATTTCCGGCAAACTCAACGGTCGCAAAGTCTCATTTGACCGCAATCGCCATGTGCGCATTGACAGTCAATGGCTTGAGTTCGAAGTGACTGACAATTTGGATGAAGCCGTTAAATTGTCCATCTGGCAAACGGGAGACCCGCTCGTCAGTCTCGACACTTCAATGGGAAACGTAACTGTGCAAGTGCAGGCCGTTATCAATGGCTATCGCTTGTCGTGGCGTGGCATTTCTGCAGAAGCGCATGTCTATACGCCACGCGAAGCTGAACTGGCCCGGCGCATGCCGGAAAAAGCCATTGCGGATACATCAAAGAAACTGCTGTGCCCCATGCCGGGCCTTGTTGTTTCGCTGACGGTGAGCGAGGGACAAGACGTCAAGGCAGGGGACACCTTGGCAATCATTGAAGCCATGAAAATGCAAAACGTGCTCAGGGCGGAACGTGATGTGACCATCAAAAAAATCAACGCCAAAGCGGGTGACAGCCTTGGCGTTGATGCTGTGATCATGGAATTTAGGTGATCAGGCCTTCAGCTTTCATCGCGGCCTGCACAGAAGGCCGCGCACCCACGCGCGCCATGTATGCGCCGATGTTTTTCCACTGCGACAGGTCAATACCAACATTGTTGCACCAGTTGATAACGGTGAAGGCATAAGCGTCGGCTACGCCAAATGACTTGCCGGTGAGGAAATTCTGCTTGCCCAAAACACCGTCAAGCCAGGTCAAACGAACTGAAACGCGGTCGATGATTACTTTTTTGCCGTCGGCAGGCATGGCCGGATTGAACAAGCCACCTATGCCCTTGTGCAATTCCGAAGCAACAAAATTCAATGATTCCATGGCACGATAACGCGCCATCGTGCCTGCTTTAGGCAATAGTTTTGTCGCTTTCGCCTTGTCAGCGAGATATTGCAGAATGGTTGCAACTTCCGTCAACACGTCGCCTTTCGCGTTAAGTTCGAGTGTTGGTACATATCCCTTTGTATTGATCTTTGAGAAATCCGATCCGATTTCCGTTTTCTTGGCGCGCAAGTCCACCTTCTCGATTTCGAATTTTTTGCCAAGTTCATGCAAAATGATGTGTGGTGCCATTGAGCAGGCTCCGGGTGCGTAATACAGTTTCATGGTGTCCTCCTTTGGTACTGTTATGGTTTTGACTGTAATATGAAACAAGTCAAGATACTATTTAGCAACTGGCGCAAAAACCTCCTCGAATTTGTGCATCAGGGCACTGTCGAGTTGAATCATTGCTGTCGACACGCCCATATCGGCAAGACTTGTAACGCCGTGTTCGCTGACACCGCAGGGCACAATTCCGTCAAAATGCGATAGGTCCGGATTGACGTTGATGGCGATGCCGTGAAATGAAACGCCGCGCCGCACACGAATCCCAAGGGCTGCAATTTTATCTTCTCGCGGCGCCCGTTTCACCCACACGCCAACCCGGTCCTCCCGGGTTTCGCCTTGAACACCAAGTTCACTCAAGGTGAAAATGATCCAGCGTTCCAGTGCGGCAACAAAAGCCCGCACATCCTGTCCGCGCTTGCGTAAATCAAGCATCACATAGGCGACACGCTGTCCAGGTCCATGATAAGTATATTGTCCACCACGTCCTGTCTGGAACACTGGAAATCGATCGGGCGCAATCAGGTCAGCAGATTTGGCCGATGTGCCCGCAGTGTAAAGGGCAGGATGCTCCACCAGCCATACGAGCTCGGCAGCGTCACTGCGCGCGATGCGTTCAGCCTCATTCTCCATGTGGGTAACAGCGTCAGCATAAGGCGTCAAACCAGTTGCCACCTCCCACCGCACGGGGTCAGTTGAATACACAGAGTTTAGAATGTTCTGTCGCAGCGTCATGTTTCGGACTTTTGCGGCGTTCGACAGATGGACGCAAGTAGTCTAATTAAACTTTATGGAAGCACTTTTCGTTCTGGCGATTCTGTTTTTTTTGGTCGGGCCTGTTTTGGCTGTCATAGCCTTGGTAAAGACCTCTTCGCTTGAAACCAAAATCAGGGAGCTCAAAAGCGAAATCGCCAGACTGACGATTGAGCCAACTGCTCTTGCGCCGCAATCTGCACCAGTGACCATGGCGGCAGTCATGGATCCGCCAACGGAGCAGCCCCTGCGTCCTGAACCTGAACCAGCCAAAGATCCCGAAGAAACGACGCCGCTACAGCCATCCTACGAGCTGCCGCCGCCACGCAATATGGAGCAGGCTTTGGCTTCACGCTGGCTGGTTTGGCTGGGTGGAGCAGCGATTGCCCTGGGCGGCTTGCTCTTTCTGAAATATGCAAATGACAACGGGCTCATCCCTCCGATCATTCGGGTCGTGATTGGCTGGGTCGCCGCAGCGGCGCTCATTGTTTCGGGCGAATGGTTGCGGATTAAACGCGGCGAAGCAATCAAGGATTATGTGCCCGCAGCATTGTCTGCTGCCGGACTGGTGACCGCCTTCGGCGCAACTTACGCGGCCTATGCACTTTACAATATCTTCGCGCCCGCAGTGTGTTTCCCCATATTGGCGGCAATCAGCCTTGGCGCCTTGTGGCTTGCAACACGGCAAGGCCCATTGATCGCAGCTCTGGGCCTCATTGGTGCGACGGTCACGCCCGCATTGGTCTCATCGCAGAATCCCAGTACATCAGGCTTCTTCGCCTATCTTCTCGTCATTGTAGTGGCCGCGCTATGGCTGCTGCGCAAATTGAACTGGTGGTGGCTGGGATATGCTGCCGTCGCGTCGGCTCTCGGTTGGTCCTTGCTGTGGATCAACGGCTTTGGCCTCACACCCAGCTTGCCCATTGGCATTTTCGGATTGGCGCTTGGGGCAGCAGCGGTTTTGGTACCACGCGGAAAAACCATTCTGGCAGACAGCATGGGGAACCTGCTCGACCCTTCGTCGATCACCCCGCCCATGGGCATTGCCATTGCGGGCTGCGCTGCGGGCAGCATCATTTTGGCGGCAATCACCTTAC
>CAXTLE010000165.1:0-6828 GCA_964244855.1 uncultured Aestuariivirga sp.
TGCTGACGTGCGCATGGAGGAGGATCCCAACCGTTGGACCAAGGCCTATGATTTTGCGGCGGTGAACGATGGCAAGGTGATGAAGGAATTCGTTGAGCAGCGCTCACCAGCTTCGGCGTCCGGCTTTGCATTCAACACAAGGCGGAAGATTTTTGAGGATGTTCGGGTGCGTGAAGCACTGGTGACGGCGTTTGATTTTGAATGGGCCAACAACAATTTGTTCAGCGATAGCTATAAGCGGATTTATGGCTATTATTCCGGCTCGGCGCTGAGCTCCAAAGCTGTGCCTGCTGATGCGGCGGAAATTGCAATCATCGGTAATGGTGGTTTGGCTGCTCCCTACCTCGATGGCAGCTATCAGCTCCCTGTCAGCGATGGGTCAGGCAAAGACCGGAAGAATTTGCGGAAGGCCGTGGGGCTTCTGAGCGAGGCGGGGTGGAAAATTGCGGACGGCAAGTTGCTGGACAAAGACGGAAAACAATTTGCGTTCACAATCACGATTGGCAGCGCTGACCAAGAGCCAATGGCGCTGCATTTTCAGCGGACGTTGCAACTTATCGGCATTGATGTGCAGATCAAGACCGCAGATGCCGCACAATTTACATCACTTCAGAAAAGCTATGACTACGACATGATTCCGGTGGCGTGGTTTAACTCTTTGTCGCCCGGCAACGAGCAGAAACTCTATTTCGGTTCCGACGGCAGGACCAAGGAAGGTACACGGAATTACCCCGGCATTGCAGACCCCAAGGTTGATGCTGCCATTGAAGCGATACTGAAAGCACCCGATCGCGCCGCGTTTGAGTCAGCCGTGCATGCGGAGGACCGCCTGCTGGTGGCGGGCCACTATATCGTTCCGCTTTATACCAAGGGCGGCCAATGGGTGGCGCGGTGGACTTATATTGGGCGTCCGGATAAGCAGCCACTTCCCGGCTTTGAAGCCACCACTCTTTGGCGTGTTCCCTGATGCAAAAAATTTCGATCGATATGATTTCAGATGTGATTTGTCCCTGGTGCTTTCTGGGAAAACGCAGACTGGACAAGGCGATAGCCATGGTTCCCGAGATTGCGGTTGAAGTGAATTTCCGGCCATTCTTTCTGGATACGACGATTCCACCAGAAGGTTTGGACCGTCATGCCTATATGGCGGCCAAGTTTGGCGAGGAGCGGCTGAAAACCCTTCATGACCCGCTGATTGCAGCGGGTAAGGAAGACGGCGTGCCCTATGACTTTGACAAAATCACCCGCACTCCGAGTTCACTGAACGCGCACCGCTTGGTGCGTTGGGCGCATTTGATTGGCAGTCAGCGCACTGTCATGGAGGCGCTGTTCACGGCCTATTGGAGTTGGGGCCAGGATATAAGTGACATTCAGGTCTTGAAGACGATTGCAATCGTCAACGGTTTGAATGGCGACGAGATTGCCGAGGAATTGGCAACAGACCGCGACAGGGCCGAGGTGCTGGAAGAAGCGCGGCTTGTGCAAGAGATTGGTGTGACGGGTGTCCCGACATTTGTCGCGAACCGAAAGTATGGTGCTGTAGGTGCGCAGCCAGTGGAGTCACTGGTGGCGCTGATCAGGAAAGTGGCGGCGGAGGGCTAGGTCTTTCGCCATTTGCCCGCAACAGCATAGGCCTCATCCATTCCGGGCCAGGGCGGCATGGTTGTGCCAACGGCCTCCAGCGCTGTATCACCGTCACTGCGGAACTGAAATTTCACGCCCACAGGCAGCGCTATCGAAACACCGGGGTGGAGTGGTGTGATTTCGTCTACGTCGTCATACCCACACCACATCTGACCCTGCCCCGCCACAATATACCAGATTTCTTCGACCGTGCGGTGAGCAACCGCAACCGACACTTGGCCCGGCTGCAATTTGAAATGCGCCATGGAACCACGCGATGACGTGGCAAGCAACCGCACTTCCGATCCATCTGGTGCCAGCACATCATATGCTTCAGGCAATATCCGAACGGTGACAGCGGTCATGCCATCAGTTGTCCGCCGTTTACTTCCACCACTTGTCCCGTCACATAACCAGATGCCTGGTCACTGGCGAGGTAGAGGAATGTTCCGGTGCAATCATCGGCTACACCGAGGCGCTGCATGGGAATTGTCTTTGCAGTGGCAGCGCGTTTTTCGGCTGTGGAGAAACGGTCGTGGAACGCAGTGTGAATGGTGCCGGGTGACACGCAGTTGACCCTGATGTTTTTATCGACAAGTTCCCGCGCCAGACTTTTTGTAAAGGCAGACACAAATCCTTTGGCCCCGGCATAAACACTGCCGCCCGGGCTCGCGCCATTGCGGGCGGCAATTGATGTGACGTTGATGATATTGCCGTGTCCCTGGCGCACCATGTGGTCAGCAGCAATGCGGCAGCAATGAATGAGCTGGCGGCAGTTCAGGTCAAACACCCGGTCGATGAAATCATCCTTGAGATCTGTCAAAGCGGTGCGCGCTACCAGACTCCCGGCATTATTGACGATGACATCAATACGGCCAAAGGTTTGCAGGGCAAGGGCGATGAGCTGCTCTGGTGCATCAGGCACGGTCAAGTCCATTTTGACTGTGCGGATGCCAGCATTCTCAATCGTGGCCAATTCCGGTCCGCCACCCAGATATTGCGCCAGCACCTTCGCGCCATTGGCGGCAAAGCCCAGTGAAGCAGCACCACCGATGCCGGTTACGCCACCGGTGACGACAACCACCTTGTCCTTGAGATCGCTATACATGAACATCCTCCATGCGGCCAACCAAGAGCAAAGTCGTATAAAAGGCAAGGGTCGATGTTATGGCTTTACATCCGGGTTGAGCACAGCCGCCAACAATGACTTTGTGTACTCATGTTGCGGGTTTTCAAAGATCTGCCGCCGCGTTCCCATCTCCACGATGCGACCGCCCTGCATGACTGCCACATTGTGTGACATGCGTTCGATCACTGCCATGTCATGCGATATGAAGAGATAGGCGATGCCCATTGTCTCCTGCAGTTCCAGCATCAAGTCGAGAACCTTGGTTCGCACCGACACGTCAAGGGCTGCCACTGACTCGTCTGCCACGATCAGCTTGGGACTGAGAGACAATGAGCGTGCAATGCAAATGCGCTGGCGCTGGCCACCTGAAAACTCATGCGGATAGCGGCTGGCTGATTCAGGCGGCATGCCGACACGCCGCAACAAGGCGGCCACACGGTCTTTACGTTCGCTTGCATTAGCCAGTCCATGGATGATCAAGGGTTCAGCAATGGCAGCACCCACTGACATGCGCGGATCAAGCGAGGCATAAGGATCCTGGAAGATCATTTGTGCGGATCGACGCACTGACTGCATGTCTCTCTGTGACACGCCGCCGATGCTACGTTCACCAATTTCTACACGACCCTCGAATGGAACAAGCCCCAGCACAGCCTTGCCAGTGGAGGACTTGCCTGACCCACTTTCGCCAACAAGGCCGAGCGTCTGGCCCGGCAAAATGTCAAAAGAAACATTCTTCACTGTGCTTTCAACCGACGGTTTTTTGGAAAACCAGGCGAGACTTTTGTGATAGGTAACGCAAAGATTTTTGACCCGCAGCATTGGAGGCTGTGCGACCGCAGACGGTGCAGTTAACGCGCCAATGCGCGGCGGGCCATCCTCACCCTTACGGGACCCCAGACGCAAAACAGCCGAGAGTAATGCTTGCGTGTAGGGTTGTTCCGGATAATTGAATATCTGGCTGGCAGCACCCTGCTCCACCATGTTGCCATTTTGCATGACGAGAACGCGATCGGCCATGGAAGCCACCACGCCCATGTCGTGGGTGATCAGAATGATTGAGGTTCCAAACTCGGTTTTGAGTTCGCGCATCAGTTTTAGAATCTGCGCCTGTACCGTCACATCAAGTGCCGTTGTGGGCTCATCTGCTATCATTACTTTCGGTTGGCAGGACAGTGCCATGGCAATCATCACGCGCTGCCGCATGCCGCCGGAAAGTTCGTGTGGATATTGCGCAAGACGCTTTGCGGCCTGGGTCATGTGCACGGCATCCAACATGCGTTCTGCAATTTTGATGGGTGATCCGGTGTCGATGTTGCGGTGCTCACGGATAACTTCAGTCATTTGATCACCAATGGTCATCACCGGATTAAGCGATGTCATGGGCTCCTGAAAGATCATTGCAATGTCACCACCGCGCACACGACGCATTTCGCTGTTGGACAGTGCCAACAGGTTTCTGCTGCCAAGCAAAATCTTGCCTGATGCCACTTGCAACGAAGCTTTCGGCAACAGCCCCATGATAGCCAGAGACGTGACAGACTTTCCCGATCCTGATTCACCAGCAATGCAAAGTGTTTCGTCCGGCATCAGGTCAAAGTTGATGTTATCAATGACCCGCCTGCGACCTTCGGGGGTGCGCGCATCAATACTCAGGTCATTGACCGAGAGAACCGGACTAGCGGTAACATTTGGATTCACGCAAACACGATCCGCGGAAAATAAAACGACACCACCCAATTTGGCATATCGACAATTTCGCTGATGCGCAGATCGCCGCAGACAGAGCAAAGCATGTAAGCGTCAACTGGACTTAATCCATGCTCACTTCCCAGAAGGTCAATCATGCGCATCACGCTTTCACGAGCCCCCGTCATCAGATCAGGTCCGATGCCAGTGGTCACTTCATAGCCAGCACCATCGAGATGGCGGGTCACGGGTTCAGTCGTGGTGAAGCGGGGTGATTTCAAATTGCCACCTTTGACAAGCTCAAGTGTGGCCTCGACATTCATTTGGCTTTCAATGGCCGTACCGCAGACTTCACCGTCTCCTTGCGCCGCATGCGTATCGCCAATCGAAAACAGTGCGCCTTCAACTTCCACCGGCAGGTAGAGTGTAACGCCAGCAGTCAGATCACGGATATCCATGTTGCCACCTACGCGACGTGGGGGAACGATGGAATGCAAGCCAGGCTCAGCTGGTGCCACGCCTAACGTGCCCGCAAATGGTTTCAGCGGAACCCGCGCTGTTGAACTGTAAAGTGCCGGCGTCATGGCAACAGGATCATATTTCCAGACGTGCAGTGCCGGATCCTTGAACTGATCGGCCAAAAGACCAAAGCCCGGAATGTTCGCAGTCCACCCTGATCCTGAGGGAATGAATTTGCGCAATGTTACCTTCAATGTGTCGCCAGGTTTTGCACCTTCAACATAGACCGGGCCTGAAACAGGATTGATGCGGCTAAAGTCGAGGGCGTTCAGGTTTTCCAGTGTCGCACCAGCGCCCAACTGGCCAGCCGATGAATCTGAACATTCGAAATGAATGGTCTCGCCGGACTTTGCCACGAGCACCGGTTCAAAATCGCGGTTCCAGCCGAAGTGCCGTTGGCTGGCGTGAATGGTGTGATTGCAGGCGACGCACATGTTAGTTCTCCAATGAACCGTTCTCCGTCACCACGTGGCGGAGAACGGTATTGTGTTATTGCTTCACAAAAATCGCGTCATAATTGATGACGCGGGTTGGATCGATGTAGATATTGCCTTCGCCACCCATGCGTGCCGATTTGGCAACAACGCGGCGTTCGTTGGTGACAGGAATCCATGGTGCATCGGCCATGATGTCAGTGAAGATTTTACCCCACACAGCGGTGCGTTCAGCAGACTTGGCCGGGTCCGACATTGAGTCTGCGGCCACTGCCCGCTTGTCCATTTCCGGGTTGCAGTACCACGACCAGTTCCAGCCGCCCTGCACCGCACCAGAACAGCCAAGAATAGGACCGTAGAAGTTTGATGCGTCAGGAAAGTCGGCGATCCAGGCCATGCCGCCGGACCAGATCATGGGTGCCTCACCTTCGGTGCCGCCAGCTGCGATCACGTTGGATTGCGCGAGAGAACGTAATTCGACTTTCACACCAATGGCGGCGAGATCCTGCTGTATGGCTTGAGCAACACGAGGCTGCGGATCTGTATTTGTGGAGTAGAGAACGGTTTCAAAGCCATCAGCCAAACCTGCTTCCGCAAGCAAGGCCTTTGCCTTTTCGACATCATAGGCATAGCCCGTGTAGGCCTTGTCATAACCCGGCATCAGGGGTGGCAACGGTTGATTTGCTGCGGTGGCGCGGCCGTTCAAAAGGCGGGTAATACGATCCTTGTTCACAGCCATGTTCACGGCCTGACGTACTTTGACGTTATCGAAAGGCTTCACCTTGGTGTTCAGTGTCACATAGCCCGTATGCAATTGTTCGCCGTCGACGATCATGCTGGGGCCTTCGGGCGAATTCTTCACCTCAAGAAACTTCGCGGGCGGAATACCGTCACCTGCGATGTCGACTTCACCCTTTTGCAATCGGAGCAGCGCTACAAGCGGGTCCTGGCCGATTTCAACGGTGAATTTGTCGATGTGCGGCGTGTTCGCCATAAAATAGTTGGGATTGCGTTCAAACACCATCTTCTGGCCGATGGTCCAGTCTGTGAGCATGAATGCGCCGGAGCCCAGCGGCTTTTTGCCAAAGTCGGCTCCCGCCGCTTCCACTGCCTCTTTCGGCACCACCGAAGCAAAGTTGATGGCCATCACGTGCAGGAAGGTTGCATCCGGGCGCGAAAGTTTGAACACAACTGTATGATCATCCGGTGCTTCGATACCAGACAGGGTTTCTGATTTGCCCCCCGTTACATCTTCATATCCAACGATAGAGCCAAAAAAACCAGCACCTGGTCCCTGGGTTTTCGGATTGACCGCGCGGGAAATTGAATACTGCACATCACTGGCCACAAGTTCGCGGCCATTGGTGAATTTGACACCCTTGCGGATCTTGAAGGTATAGGTCATGCCATCGGCAGAAACCTCAAAGCTTTCCG
>CAXTLE010000166.1:0-6751 GCA_964244855.1 uncultured Aestuariivirga sp.
TTATTGAAGGCAGCTGGGTGGTGATGGTTTCGCACCCCAAGGATTTTACGCCGGTTTGCACAACGGAATTGGGTGCCATGGCGCTGAAATCTGGTGAATTCCAGAAGCGTGGAGTCAAACTCATCGGCATTTCGGTCGACAGCGTTGATGACCATCTGCGCTGGAAAAACGACATCAAGGACGTAACGGGTGCCGAAGTACAATATCCAATGATCGGCGACAATGAAATGTCGGTGGCCAAGCTCTATGGCATGATCCACCCCAATGCCTCTGGCGATGCCAAGGGCCGCACCGCAGCTGACAATGCCACCGTGCGAAACGTTTTCGTGATCGGTCCCGACAAACGCATCAAGCTGATCCTGACCTATCCCATGAGCACAGGTCGCAACTTTGATGAGATATTGCGCGTTGTGGACTCACTGCAATTGACGGCGACCAAGTCTGTAGCCACACCTGCGGATTGGAAAGTCGGCGACAAGGCGATCATTCTGGCGTCGATTTCAGACGAAGCAGCGAAAGAAAAATTCCCGCAGGGCTGGAAGACTGTGAAGCCATATCTGCGCTTGGTGGATGTGAATTAACGCCAGTCCCCACCCCCGGCCCCTCCCCACAAGCGGGTAGGGGTGAAGGAAGAAAGAATTACCCCTCCCCAAACTTTGGGGTGGAGCCTTCCTTCAACTACTCTCTCGCGCCACCATCGGGTGGAAATCATATGTTCCGATCGGCATCTGCTCGTAATCAATGACAGCCCCCGTCATCATCGCCGCGGCAGGTGACACCAGATAAGCGCAGGTACCTGCGATATCTTCCGGGCTGATCAGGCGTCCAAAAGGCACTTTGCGGCCGGCGTCTTCGGCCCAGTTTGCGGGCTGTTTGTGAAATCCGGTTTGCAACGCGTGTTCGCCCTCGGTCAGCGCCCATCCCAAATTGATGCAGTAAACACGAATACCCTTGCGCTTCAGCGTATTGGCCGCATTTTTTGACAGCGCCACAAGCGCTGCTTTTGAAGCGGAATAAATACCGATCTCCGGCGGCCCGCCATAGGCCAGCATGGACGAGATGTTGATAATGACTCCACCCTGCCCGGCCTTGACCATGGCAGCAGCAACTTTTTGCATCATGAACAATGGGGCTTTCACATTGACATCAAACAGGCGGTGATAAGCGTCGACCGTTGCGTCTTCGATACTGCAACGCTCAGTATTTCCGGCGGCATTCAACAGCACATCGGCGCGACCGAATTTTTCGACAGCGAGATCAACTGCTTTTTGCGGCGTAGCGTCATCAAGCAAATCTGCGTTTAGAGTTGTGACTGCGCCAAATGCCGACAGGGCTTTTTCTTCCAGCGAAAGTCGCATGGCATTGCGGTCCACCAAAACTACACCGGCAAAACCATCGCTCAAAAACTGTTTGGCGGCAGCGGCACCCAGGCCTTGGGCCCCGCCGGTGATAATGGCTACACGAGTCATCTTGTCCCTCCTTTTGGAGGGGCAAGATGCTGAAGCGATGTTGCGCCGTCAACGGCTTTAGTTGGTCAGTGTAATCCGCGTGCGGCGCGGGCCATATTGCTGCACGAGGGAATAAAGTGCTGCCGCATTCGAAGGATGTAAGCGCACACAACCATGTGATGCCGGGCGACCGAGACTGCGCACTGCGCCTGTGGCATGAATGGCATAGCCGCCATAGAAAAAAACAGAATTCGGCATGGCCGCATTGTCATATTTTTTTGAATAATACATCTTCGCTGTGCGGGTCACTCCAAATGTGCCGCGTGGAGTATAAAAACCGTCCCGTGCTGTCGACACCCGCCAATAGCCGTAGGGCCAACCATTGACGTTGACCGACATGGTCTGCGATGAAATGTCGACATGGACTTGTACCACAGGTGGCAAACGGGGTGCGCGCCTGTGTCTGCCACGCGCAGCTTCTGCCGGAATCACGGCAAATGCCAAAATGATCAAGAAGGCCATCACAGCCTTGAAAAACGTCTTCATGAAAAAATATCTCCCCAGTGCCGCCTGACCCCACAAGTTTTAATTTTATACGGTTTGTGTTTTTTTTCAATCTGTCACGGTTTTCGTCACTAAAACATGTCTAACGATTAGCGTTAATCGAACAGGAATTCGCGGCCCAGTTTCACGCGCTTCACGTCGCCATATTTGATAATGTCGGCCGTGGCATAAGTTTCTGAAAGTGTTGCGGGCAAGAAAGAACCTGTACCCACCATGTCGAGTGGAGCTTTTGCAGCACCCATGATCTGGCATTTCTGCGCATCGAAACCTGACGAACCCACAATCATCGCATCCTTGTAGCCCGCCTTGTCGAGAGCACGCCGCACGTGAATGGCGGACGCGGTTGATACGCCTTTACCAAACAAAATACGGCGCACCTTGTCGACCAGAATATTCGACGGGTCCAACTGAAAGGCGCGGCCACCCAAGACCTGTTCCACGATATTGTATTCGCCGGACACACCCAACCACTCGCCAACAGCGTCAACAGATTTTTCATAGTCGAGTCCTTCGGCAAAACGTCCGCCATGCGTGTCGAGCCTCACGCCAAAGGTTTTGCCTTTTTCATGCAGCTTTGCCTCCTCATAAAACCATTGGGCGCAGCGCAGTGAATCCTTGATTTCCTCGCCGGTGTAATCGACGAGAGCGATGAGCGACGAAGCTTCGGGTATCGTCGTTTCAAACATTTTCATGGCCGCCAACACGTCACCATTGGCGTAGCCCACAAGCGCATGCGGCATGGTTCCCATGCCACCTTTGGCACCAAACAGCGGTGCTGTTAAATCCTGTGAGGAACCAACGAAGCCTTTCACACCGCGGTTCTTGTGCCGCGCTGAACGACTTCCGACCATGGCACCATAAGAGGCGAGAATGTTCATTTCAGCGCCAGAACCGTGCCGCGCATGCATGTCCATGAAGGCTGATCCCGGCATGGCCAGACACATTTCGTAAGCGTTGTTGGCAGAGACGCAAGGGAATCCGATTTTCTGTAACAACAGCGTTTCGACTTCAGAAAGCGCTTTCATCGATCCGGTGATTTCCATCAACTTGCGTTCTGACGGAACCACTTCACCTTCTTCGACAAAGCGCGTGATTTTCACACCCGGCACCAAAGCACGCGCCATGCGAATGGCAGGCTCCAAAGCGGCCACCACGCGGCGGCGCATGAACACGGCAAAGGTCACATCGGTATCACCCACAGCCGCCACAATGCGCGAGGTGTTGGTGAAATATTTATCGGTTTGCGCACCCAGCGGACCCGCCGCATGCACCAAGGCAATCAGCGTATCGAGAATGGCTTCGTGAGCGGGCAGCAGCTTGGCGTTGGCTTTATCCATGATGCAAAGGTTTTCGCGGAAATTTTGGCTAACGTCAAATTGATTGGAACCGGATGCAATTTCGTGGCGTAGTAAATTCCATGATGTCCTTACGCAATATGTTGGTTCTGGTCATGCTCGCTTGGGGAGGCGGAAGTGTCATCGCTGGCCCGCCACAGGCCGAACTCGACACGTTGTTTGCCAAGTTGCACGACCCTGCCAGCGGCGCACAGGTCCTGAGCATCGAACCCCAGATATGGGACGCCTGGATGCACGGCGGCTCTGATGCTGAAAACGAACAATTGGCCAAAGCCACGCAAAGCATGAACCTTGGCGCTTTTGCACTGGCTGAACAGCAATTCACCGCCATGCTGGCGAAGTCGCCAAACTACGCAGAAGTATGGAACAAGCGCGCCACCTTGTATTATCTGATGGGCCGCATGGATGACTCGCTCAACGACATCGAGAAAACCCTCGACCTTGAACCCCGGCATTTCGGCGCACTGTCGGGACGTGGTATGATTTATCAAAGGCTGGGAAAAAATCCTGAAGCCCTTGCGGCATTCAAGGAAGCACTCTCAATCAACCCCAAGATGCCGGGTGCCCGGCTGGCGGTACAGGAACTGGAAAAGCTGTTGCCTGAACTTTAGGCGATGCTTGCAGGTCGCGGTCTATAAAAACACAATCAAAGCGCGTGTTTTCCAGTTAACTTAACAAAAGATCTGTATTGAAATATGTTAAATTTGTGTTAATATCGTCATAGATGTGGGCGAAAATAGTTTGACTGTGGGGCATAACCGGAGATTGGGACGATGACAAAACTATCAAAATTCTGCGCAGCACTTCTTCTAACAGGGTTCAGCATGACGAGTTATGCTTCGGCCCTGTCCATTGTAGACAACGGAACGATTCAATTGGGTGTGGATGATTACGGGCAGCTCAATGTGCCCGGTGGCACGCCATCACCCGTAACAGGTACAACAGCGGTTGGCCTGCGTTATTTGCCAACGGGAAACGAAGCAACGTCCCACGGCTGCCTCTGCGAAGGCTGGGGTGTGGGCATCGGTGAAACCGGAGCCTTTGGTCGCGCCAACAACAATTTTGGAGTAGCCGGGCTTTCGCTTGTTTCGTCTACGGGAACTGCAAGCACTGCCACGTCAGTCGTTGACATGGCCGGAAAACTTGCCGTTACCCATGCGTTTGCACCTTCCCCAAAAACCGCTAACCTGTACGAGGTGAAAGTCTCGATCAAGAACACCAGTGGTGTCGACATCAGTGACCTGCGTTATACCCGCACATTCGACTGGGATATTGAACCTACAACATTCAGTGAATACGTGACCATTCAGGGTGCGGGCACAACGCCAACAGTTCTGAGTGCAATTGACAATGGTTTTGTGGACTCCAATCCCTTTGCCAGCCGGAGCTCTTTCGGCGGCACAGGTGATTTTGTAGATTTGGGAGCATTCGATCATGGTGCCAACTTCGACTTTGGCTTCGGCGCTCTGAAGGCTGGCGAGACCTTTGACTTCAGCATTTTCTACGGTGCTGCAGACACAGAAGCTAAAGCCATCTCAGCTTTAGGCCTCGTTGGTGCCGAACTGTTCTCGCTGGGTCAGCCAAGTTGTGATCCGCTGGGTCTGGGTGGGGCCTGTGGCCGTGGTACGTCCACCACCTTCATATTTGGTTTCAAAGGTGTAGGTGGCACAGTCATTGTTCCGTCTCCTGTTCCATTGCCTGGTGCAGCGCTCTTGCTGTTAACGGGCTTGGGTGCAATGGGTGCATTTGGCCGCCGCAAATCAAAGACGGTTTGAGATTACCGCGACGATTAACCTGTCTTAGGGCGCCAAACTGGCGCCCTATTTTTTATGGAGCACCACATGCAAAGCGTCCTGAAACCCATTGTCGCTGCATCTGCAGTTTTACTCGCCTGCGCCACGCCGGCCTTGTCGTGGACAAAGCAATGCAACGAAAATCGCTGTGGCCTGTCGATAGCTGCACTCGATGCGACAACAAAAAAGCCGATTCTCACCTTCACCGTGCTCATTAACAAAGACAAATCAGCACCAGCCGCCATCGCCATTCTGCCCTTGGGCGTGGCCCTTCCGCCTGGCGTAAAACTTGTCATTGGCGACGCACAAATTGCCTTGGCCTACAAAGTCTGCGTACCCGACGGCTGCCAGGCCTACGCCGACCTCAGCGCCGACGACTGGACGAAAATTACCGCCGCAAAATCCGTGCAAGTCCGCTTTTTCCCGCTGGCATCAGACAAGCCAGTGTCCAGCGAACTGGACATGGCAGGCTTGGGCGACGAGCTTTCTAAACTCTAGCGCCAAACTCTAGCGCCAAACTCTAGTGCAATGTGCAGACCGACGCTTCGTCGCAGTTGGGCGTAAGATTATCAGTCGTGATCACCCCGCAATTCTTCTCCCCGGAAGATGCGGTGGGATGTGGCGGATCACACAAACGCCAACCAAAACCCCAGCTGGTAACACAGCGTCAACCCCACAAAGCCCACCACCAATTTCTGCCAGTCTTCCAACTCCAGTTTCTCACCAAATCCAAAACACAACACCGCCAGCACAAAGCATTTCAGCATCAGGAATTTTGCGAGATGCCAGGCATCGGTGGTGAAGACGAGGAAGGTGCTGCTGCCGAAAAAGGCTTCACCTTTGGCAGGGTCCAAATCAAGATATTTGTTTTTCCAGCTGATTGCAGGGTCCCAGAAATTGGGATCAAAATCTGTGGCGTTGGCGAAAATGGTTTGGCCGAAATGGAATTGGAGTGAGTCCATGATGCCATTGCAGACACCCGCGAAGATAAGGAGAATGGCGGAGAGCAGCCAGCGCAAGTCGCGTTGCTCCCCGTTCAACCCTTCACAGCCGCCAGAAACGCATTGGCGCCCGACCGCATCAGGTCTGTGTCTGTTGGCCCAGCCAAAAATGTGAAGCCAATATCGGTGTAGGCCTTTACACCATCAACAGTCCCCGCAAACGCCGCGGCGATCAAACCATTCGCACGACACGCGGCCACAACCTTTTTCATTGCAGCAATCGTTGCATCTCCAAGACGATCAATCTTCGCACCGTTGCTGAGCGCAATAGACAAGTCACTCGGTCCGACGAACAGCCCGTCCAAGCCCGGAACCGCTGCAATCGCGTCTACATTATCAAGCGCTTCCTGCGTCTCGATCATCGCCAGCACCAAGGTCTGTGCGTTGGCTTCTTTCAGATATTCGCCGGCCGTCACCCCTGCCGATTGCAGCATGGTATAACCGCCCCAGCTGCGTTGCCCCACTGGTGGATACTTCGCGGCTTTTACCAGCGCCTGTACCTGCGCCACCGAATTGGTCATTGGCGCAATCACAGCCGCAGCCCCCATATCCAGCGCTGAATTCACAATACCCGGATCATTCCAGCGCAC
>CAXTLE010000167.1:0-6745 GCA_964244855.1 uncultured Aestuariivirga sp.
GACCTCATCAGCCCTTCGGGCAGCTTCTCCAGAGGAGAAGCGACTGGTTGAAAGTCCTCCCTTAAACTCTGACCATCAGGGGAGGTCTACCGCCGAGTCGCTTCTCCTCCGGAGAAGCTGCCCGAAGGGTGCCGCAATCGAAGGCGATAGCTAGTGATGAGGTCCCTAACTCACACCTTCGCGCAACAAATCATGTATATGAATCAGGCCAATTGGTTTTCGCACTTCATCGACCACGAAAACAGCAGTTATGCGTTTGGTGTTGATGATCTCAATCACTTCAGCGGCCAGCATATCACCGTGAACTGTGGTTGGATTTTTTGTCATTATGTCTTCGACGCGTTGTGATGTGAGATCGGGGCCGAGGTGACGACGCAGGTCGCCATCGGTGACGATGCCGATAAGCATTCCGCTGGCGTTGATGACGCCAAGACAGCCGAATTTCTTTTCGGAGAGTATTGGAATTGCGACGGACAGCAGCGTGCCTTCGACAGCAAGCGGGAGTTCTTTGCCGTGATGCATGATATCCCGCGCATGTTTGATTTGTGCACCGAGTTTTCCGCCGGGATGATAATTGCGGAAATCATCAGCTGAGAATCCTTTGGCTTCGAGCAGTGCCATGGCCATTGCGTCACCGAGTGCCAATTGCAGAAGTGTTGACGTTGTGGGGGCCAAGCCATTGGGACAGGCTTCCTGCACTTTTGGCAATTGCAGCACGATATCAGCCGAGCGGCCCATGGTGCTTGTCGCATTAGCGGTGATGGCGATCATCGGCACGGAGAAGCGGGCGCAGTAGTTCAGCATGTCCTTAAGCTCTGCTGACTCCCCTGAGTTTGACAGCATGATCACCACATCATTCGGAGTGATCATGCCGAGGTCGCCGTGGCTGGCTTCTGCGGGATGCACAAAAGATGCAGGCGTTCCCGTTGATGCCATGGTGGCTGCGATCTTCCTTGCGATGTGTCCGCTCTTGCCCATGCCCGACACAATCACCCGCCCTGAGGCTGCGAGAATGGTTTCGACGGCATTGGTCAGTGCCTCGCCAAGCGTGCCGTCCAAGGCTTCAATCAAGGCTGTCATGCCCAGGGTTTCGATTTCAATGGCGCGACGGGCGGCGGAAACAGTGTTTTTTGTCATGAATTTCATCAAATGCGTGGATTGGAACAGTGCATCAATAAACGGTTAACCATAATGTCGCTAGGGTTTTGGCAATTATGACGTGTGTTGCGAAGAATTTGCGAAGCTTGTTCATGGCTGCCCTTTTGAGTGGCGCGGCATCGACCGGTTATGCGCAGGTGGTTGACGATGGTTTGCGACTTGAAACCGATGTCAATGACACCGACAACGTTTTGCCACCGCCACCACCCGCAGCATCGCGTATCACAATTGGTGATGACGAAGAGCCGGTGGTTCGCAAACGCCAGAAAAAGGAAAATCCCTATGCCGCTCAAGGCGTGCGTGCAGGCGCTTTTCTTTTGTATCCAAGTTTAGAGATCAGCTCCGTCATCACATCAAATGTGCGCAATGTGACGACCAAACCCAAGGCTGACATTGGTCTGCGTTTGCGACCACAACTGCGTTTTGAGAGCGATTGGTCGCGTCATAAAATGACGGGAACAATGGCGCTGGAAGGCCAACAGTTCATTGGCAATAAAGATATCAAGTCGCGTGGCGGCAATATAGAGGCGGCTCTGCGCCTCGATGTGCGGCGGACCACGACGGCTGATATGGACTGGAACTACTCTGCAACCTCTACAGGGCTGGAGAGCAATGAGCTTCCAGCCACAGCGACTGGCTCAAGATTGGACCAAAACCTTGGTGTCAACGCAGCGGTTACGCATGACTTTGGCGGTGTAGAGGGACGCTTGCGTCTGGGATTGGCCCGTAGCCTTTATGGCGATGTGGACCTCACAGGTGGTGGCAAGGAAGACAATTCTGATCGCAATTATACCCAAGCTTCAATCTCACTGCGCGGTGCACTGAAGACTGGCGGATTGTTGCAGCCTTTTGTGGAAGCGGCCTATCAGCCGCGCATTCATGACAAGAAGAATGATCGCAATGGTTTGAAGCGAAGCTCACAAGGTTTTCTGTTTGCAGCTGGCATGACCATCAATGATGACCCGATCTGGAATGGTGATGTGGCGGCAACGCTGGAATTGCGCGACTATTCTGACAGCAGTCTTGAAACGGTTCTGGCACCCGGAGTTGCGGCCAATTTGACTTGGCGGCCTACGGATTTGACGCGATTTGAATTCAATGCCGGGGCCAGTTTGGCTGAGGCCGCATCCGTTGGTGTATCTGCCACGCAAAACTGGACGGCGGGCGCAAAGGCCACGCATTCACTACGCGAAAATCTTGAAATATATGCTGGCCTTCGCGGCGAGTTTGAACGCACCAACAGCGATACCGACATCACCACCATCGGCAATCTCGGCGTGAACTGGACGATCAATCCGTTCGTGGTGCTGAGTGCAGGTTACGAAGGTACGTTCTTTAACGGAGCGGCCGCAGGCAGCAATTACGAAGATCACCGCCTGCTGACGAGTATTATTCTGCGTCGTTGATTTTAGGCTGACTCTGATAGGAGCTCTGGTTCCGCTTCAAGTACTTCGACTTCTGTCGCGGGAGCTTCGCGTTTCAACAAATCCAGAATATCAGTCAAGGACTGCGACTTACCCCAGGTCAAAAAACCGCCATGGGCCGCAATGTTTTGTTCGAGCGCCATGCGAAAGGCTGGCCCCAAAACGTCATGCTCCAGCGCAAAAGCAACATTGGCGGAGAGGAAGCCGATCTTGTCGCCGCAGTCGTAAGTGGTGCCCTTGTATTTGAGACCGTGGAATGGCTGGGTTGCCATCAGGCGGATCATGGCGTCAGTGATCTGGATTTCGCCGCCAGCACCCGGCTGTTGCTTTTCGATTTCGGCAAAGATTTCGGGCTGCAGGATATAGCGGCCGGAAATAATGAGGTTTGAAGGCGCCTTGTCGCGGCTTGGTTTTTCGACCATTCCGTCGATCATGAAATGATTGTCCTGCCAGTCCTTGGGCGAGACGATGCCGTAGCGATGCACTTGCTCCCAAGGCGTTTCTTCAACGGCCAGAACGTTGCCGCCGCCACGTTCGTGGTAGACGTCGACCATTTGCTTCAGACAACCGGGTTCGGCTTTCATGATCATGTCGGGTAGCAGAACTGCGAAGGGCTCGTTGCCGACAAGATTGCGCGCACACCAGATGGCATGGCCGAGGCCCAGTGGTTCCTGCTGGCGGGTGAAAGATGTTTGACCTGCGGCTGGCAGGTCTTGTTCCAGCAGGTCAAGTTCAATCGACTTGCCGCGTTTGCGCAGGGTCGATTCAAGTTCATATTGCTTGTCGAAGTGATCTTCGATCACTGACTTGTTGCGGCCTGTCACAAAAATCAGATGTTCAATGCCAGCGTCGCGCGCTTCATCAACCACAATCTGGATGAGCGGACGATCAACGATTGTCAGCATTTCCTTGGGCATGGCCTTGGTGGCGGGGAGGAATCTTGTGCCGAGACCGGCGACAGGAAATACGGCTTTGCGGATGGGACGCTGCATGTTTACCAAACCTTAACTCACAAAACGAACTGCGGAGACGGCTTAAAGACCTTTCCGTCAAATTGTACTAAACCCAGCGGTGTTGATTTCAGGTTAAGAGGAACGATCATGGCGGTATTGGTTTCAGGCGGTGCTGGTTATATTGGCAGCCATATGGTTTTGGCGTTGACGGATGCCGGGATTGAAACAGTCGTTGTTGACAATCTGACCACAGGGTTTCCATGGGCCGTGTCACCCGCCGCCAAATTGGTGAGGGGTGACATTGGCGACGAAGCCCTGATGTTGCAGGTGATGAAAGAGCACAATGTTGATGCTGTTGTGCATTTTGCAGGCTCCATCGTGGTGCCTGATTCTGTTTCTGATCCTCTGGGCTATTATCTTAACAACACGTTGAATTCGCGGAACCTGATGCATGCTGCTGTGAAAAGTGATGTGAAAAATTTCATCTTCTCATCGACGGCAGCGGTTTATGGCAATCCGCGGACATTGCCAGTGACAGAAGCGGAAGCACCCGCACCAATTTCTCCCTATGGAACTTCGAAGTGGATGACCGAGCAGATGTTGCGGGATTCCCATGCAGCTTACGGCTTGAATTATGTGGCGCTGCGTTACTTCAATGTGGCAGGAGCGGACCCCAAGGGACGGTCGGGTCAATCCACACCGCGCGCCACGCATTTGATCAAAGTGGCGGCGCAAACAGCACTCGGGCAACGCGCCCAGATGGAAGTGTTCGGCACGGATTATGATACGCCGGATGGCACCTGTGTGCGCGACTATATTCATGTCAGCGATCTGATTTTGGCCCACATGGATGCGCTGTCGTATTTGAGGCGTGGTGGTGAGTCCGGCATTTTCAACTGCGGTTATGGCAAAGGCTTTTCGGTTCTTGACGTGATCAAGTCAGTTGAGCGTGTGCATGGTGCGCCCCTCAACGTGAAATACGGACCTCGCCGTCCAGGCGATCCTGCGGGTATTGTTGCAGGTGCAGACAAAGCCCGTGAGGTTTTGGGTTGGAAACCCAAGCATGATGATCTCGACTTCATCGTCGATTCCGCGATGCGCTGGGAACAGCATTTGATGCGGCGCAACGCTGCCTGATTTGCGGCGCATTTTGCACCAAAACTGATCTCCTGTAGGTGTTGGCAAGGGCAAGCCCGAATCGCTTTGCCGTTACGGGAGATTATTATGCGGAAATATATTGGTGCAGCCGTTTTGGCTTTGGTGTTGGCAAGTGGACCAGCACTTGCCGATGCGAAGTTTGAAGCCTTTATTCAAAGCACAATCTGGCCGCAGGTAAAAGCCGCAGGGGTGCCGCGTGATTTGTTTGACCGGGCTTTTGCAGGCATTACAGAGCCTGACCCTGCGGTTTTGAAACTCGCGAAGACGCAACCCGAATTTACATCGACTACGTCAGAATATCTCGCAAAGGCGGTGACGCCCACTCGCATTGAAAGCGGCAAGGCGATGAAGGCGGAGAATGCTGCACTGCTGGATGCCATAGAAAAAAAATATGGTGTGAACCGTGGCGTGTTGCTGGGCATCTGGGGCATGGAGTCGAATTTCGGCAAGGACAAGGGTTCGATGAGCGTGATGCGTTCGCTGGCAACGCTTATCTATGCGGGCCGCAAGCGTGACTATGCCAAGGGGCAGATCGTTGCCGCCTTCAAGATTCTGCAAAAGGGCATTCGCACGCCTGACAATTTTACGGGATCCTGGGCTGCCGCCATGGGGCACACGCAATTCATTCCCACAAGTTATATTTCCTATGCCGTGGATTGGGACGGTGATGGCAAAAAAGATATTTGGGGATCAAAAGAAGATGCTCTGGCTTCAACCGCCAATTATCTTGCCAAGGCTGGCTGGCAGGCCGACAGACCTTGGGGCTGGGAGGTCACTTTGCCGCCAAAATTCAACCGGGCTTTGATCGGGCGTTCGCATTGGAAGACAGTTGCTGAGTGGTCGAAGCTTGGAGTGGCACCTGCCACCGCCAGCAAATTTGGATCACCAAACGCCGAGGCTTTTGTCATGATTCCGCAGGGCATTGAGGGTCCGGCGTTTCTGGTGACCAAAAACTTCCTCGCCATCATGGATTATAATCTTTCGCATTCCTATGCGATTGCGGTGGGTCATCTGGGAGACCGGATCAAAGGTGGTGCGGGCATTCAAGCGGCTTGGCCTGAAGTGAATTTCGATCTGACGTTTGAGGAGCGTGTGGAAATGCAAAAGCGCTTGTCTGCATCCGGTTTTGAAACTGGCGGAGCTGATGGCCGCTTTGGTGCACGGACATATGAAGCGGTATTGGGATATCAGAAAAAAGCAGGCGTGGCTTTGGACGGCACACCATCGCGCAAGGTGCTTGAGCTGTTGCGCAAGGGCTCGTAGCTTCAACGTCATGAAAGCCGTGTTGGTCAGGTTCTGGATTGTGTTGTGTGTCATGCTGTGGCCCATGGCTTTACATGCGCAAGAACAGTCTGTGCCGCAAGGACCGCTCATGGGTTCTGAGGAATTGCCAGCTCCGCTTGATCCCGCGGCAGCACTGCCCGTCGGGTTTGGCGGGGCGGATGGCGTATATCGCATACTCGTTGTCGGGGACAGTTTGGCGGGTGGTCTTGGTGCGGGCATGTCGCGCATGGTGCAGGATGACCCTCGCTATGACATTGTAAATCGCTTCAACGAGTCATCAGGGCTGTCACGTACGGAGGTTTATGATTGGCCAAACGCCATAGAGAAAATCGTAGCGGACAAACCTGTTGACGCTGTGGTTATTTTGGTCGGCGTGAATGATCGACAGGACATTCGCAATGGTAATATGCGCTATCCTTTCAAGTCTCCAGACTGGTTGAAGGGCTATCAAGCAAATCTTGATCGTATGCTCGCTGCCGTGAAAGCTGCAAATGCCATAGCGGTGTGGGTCAGCATTCCGCCCATGGCTGATCCTGTATTTGATGCAGATATGCGTTACCTCAGCGATATCCACGCGAAACAGGTAACGGCTCAGGCGGGGCATTTTGTTGATGTGCGGAAATATTTTTTGGCACCTGACGGGAGCTACACTGATCGCGGACCTGATGAAACGGGGACGGAACGTAAACTGCGTGCGCGTGACGGCATTGCCTTCTTCAAGCAGGGCAACAACAGGTTTGGGCAATTGGTGATGGCGGAGATCAATCG
>CAXTLE010000168.1:0-6736 GCA_964244855.1 uncultured Aestuariivirga sp.
ACCCCGGTCAGGCTTCGTCCCCGCCAGCCAACGTCGCGCCGACAATGCCGCGCCTTACGGACACACGCAGCGCTCGCTCTGGTGAAACACCAAACAAGGGCTTTGCAGACGGCGCTATTGGGGCAACTTCCCTTCAGAATGCTGGGTCAGCCATACAGGGTCAGCAGAATAGCGGTGGTTCATCTGGCGGCGGCGGTGGCCAGAAGGGCAAGGGTGACAAAGGTGGCGATACAACTGACAGCAATAAGGGCGAAAATGGTAATTTTGATAACAATGACAGTACAGGTGGCATCGGTGGAGGTGACAACAACCGTTTAGGAGCCACAGGCGCAATGCCCGAAGAACCCGACGAGTTCCGTGCCATGGAAGAAAGTCTTAATGAGTACTTCGGATTCAACACTCCGAATTTTGGCTCCTCTGAGCTCGATGTAACTGGGGAGACGACCCCTCCTGACGGCAATAGCTTTGTTTTTGCCCAAGAGAAAAGCGGGGAATTGCCAAAAAATGCAGATAAGAAAGCCGATAGCACCGATGAAAACCAAAGGCCTGGCTCTCCAGACGACGAGCCGGCTTTAGCAGGAATCGGAGGAGGTGGAGATCGGGGACCCGGCGGTGGTAATCGCGTTGGAGGCAACGGCGAATTACCACCTGAAGAACCCGAAGATAATGACTCCGACGAGACTATCGATGAGCCGCCACTGTCATTGCAGCAACGCCGTGATCAGGTCATTGCCAACAACCAGGGTGGAGAGCTTTCAGCCGAAATCAAAAAAAATATCGCTCTGACCGCAGCAAAAACCGCTGGCGCAGCAATTGATCTTTTTGGAAAAGTTGCGCTGCCTAGTCTTTTCACAAATAAGTTCATACGTTCAGCTGTCTCGCAGCTCATGCAACGCGGGGAAAACATTCCTCGATCAGAAGTCAAGCAGTTGGCTGATGCCATTGTCGGCGAAATGATTGACAAGGCGTTGTTGCTGGAACCTCGCATGCGCCTTCTCGCAGGTGCCACTGGCCTGAAGGAGACGGCAGCGGAAGCGATTGTGGATACACTTGTGGAAGTTTCGCGAATGGTTCCGGTTCCCGGAATGAATCAGTCGGTATATGAAGCCGCCATCGGATTTATTGCGTCACGTATCGTCGAAAATGCTCGTCCAGAACGAGTTCAAACCGACTCTCCTGACAACGAAAGACTTGCAGATGCTACCCTCTTGCACAACCCAACCGTCGAGTCCCTTGCTCGCAATTCGGTACAGGTTACGAGTGCGATAGGGAATATCGGAAAAGCCCTTCTCACACCAGTAGGTGCTGTTCTCAACGAGTCATCGAAAGCCGCAATTACATTCGGCGTCTCGGCCTTAGCTACAGGTCTTATGAGCGGCAATATTCAAATTTTGCAGTTTGAATGCCAAGACCCAAACCTTTCTCCAGAAGAAGAGAAGCTTTCTAGAATCATAAACCAACCTGCTAAAAATCCTATCACCGCTTTGCAGGTAGATACTCCATTTGTCGACGCAAAATATGGATCGAAGACTTGGCTTTGGTTTAACACCTACGCATCAGCGAAGCCTTGGGTTTTCCCCCCTGCTTTTCTTCCAGGGCAAGAAGGGCAGCCCCCATGGGTCACTTCTGCTGATGGTCGACTGCGTGTCATGAACTTTGCGCCTGCAGGTAATGTGAACTATGTGGCCGGAATAACCACGGGCACGAGAAATGTTGCGACCAACGAGTTCTTGGCTTTCAACGCACCTCGCTTTCAAATGCAGGCATTGACCGATTTTGGTTCCACAAATCAACGCAAGAGTCCTCTCGACCTGAAGTTTTCCCTATTCGGAGCGCCGATAAGCGCGGTTAGGGGGTCAGAATATATTTTTGGACAGGCAAGAGTCGTGCAAGGAGCAATCATTAGCCCTGCCACCGCCGATTTATCAGTCGGAACTCAAGGGCTGGGTTTCACTACAACTTCAGCTGGGCTGGATGTGATACCATTTGCTGGCATGGCGACCAATCCGAGTTACGATCCCGATGAAAAGCTCTTCAACGATATTGTAAAGCTAAAAGACGCCGTCCCGTTCTTGAATGGCAAATAAGACAGCGACGCGGTGAAAAAATTAAAACTATAACGAGTGGTGCCAAGCCATTTGTTTGATCCGTTCAGAAGCGGTGAGCTATTTTACACGTCAGGCCAAGTTTTTTTGCGTTTTCGGCTGGGTCAATCTGAATGTGCCACACCGATATTGCAAAAAAATTGCTGGCTGTAAGGCTGTTGTCAGCTATGTGGCAGATAATTGTCGATTGTGGCGGGATGGCCCTTGCCATACCGCCACACGGGCGAGGTCATAGCATGAGTATCGGTCCAGTTAACAGGCCGCAGGAAAACCAGGCAACGCCGTTGGTTCGCTCTGACTCTGCTCTGCTGAACCAATTCCGGTCAGCGACCCGAACAGCGCAAGCTGGCGCCCCCAGCCGTTCTGCCGAAACAGCCAATCAAACAAGTGAGGCAACGGTTGGCGGTCAGGCGAGTATCGCAAATGCGGTGGCGGGAAAGCAAAGCGGCGGCAATGGATCTGGAGGCGACGGTGAAAGTCAGCAGCACAAGCAGGATCACAACGACGACGATCAATCAACTCGTACCGTCTTGCGCAATGGCGAGAAATTAGTTCTGGGGGCCAATGGCGAAGTGATCCGGCGAATTCGATTGAACGAACCAGAAGACGTTGGCCTCCACTTTAATCTTGCCGATCCTGAAAGAAACTCTCAGCAAATTGCAGTTATGTACACGCCGGGTCCTTATGGGCTTGGTGCAGAGAGAGCCAGATCATATCCACAACTTATGGAGAACGAGCAGTCAGTTTCTGAGTATGCGGCAAAGTTGGCGAATGATTTCTGGCCGGACTCGGCAATGGAAGGCGTCAGCGCACTGACCAGATTCTTGCGGGCCGTTCTTGGTTCGACTGATGTTCCTGTGCGAAGTATTCATGTCCAGCTTGAAAACTTGAAGACTACCAATCCACAAGCATTTTTAGTCTTCCGTCAAGCGCTCATGACAGTTTATGGAGATTCGCAGCCGCCGGGCGCTGGAAGGGTTGCAGATATTTTGGCCTTTCTCAAAGGTGCGGGTGCCGGAGATCGGGCGTTTACAATTCGCGTGGCGCGCCGTTTAATTCAAAGTGATCTATCCATCGCGTCGCGTAACGCATCAAAAGAGACAGCATTTCGTGATGCTGTAGAAGAGTTCTTGCTGGATACAGCAGACCCAAGTGAAAACTGATATTGCGATAATCATTCTGGAACAAGTTCCAATTCTGAATTGGATGACAAATTTAAGCACACGTCTCCGATGATTGTTTCACCGTTCTACTCACCTTCTGCAAGCTTCCCGTCAGGCACATTGTTTATCACCTGTGCCGTTGCGGCCTGAGATTTGCGGTCGTCCGGATGACACGCTTGAAATGAAGGATCTGTTCTGATGGCCCTGACACCCTTAGCCAATCGAGATGCACAGGCTGCGGCTTTACTCTCGCCAGTGGCGCAGAAAACAGCATCCCAATTCAGCAAGGCCGCACAGCAGGCATCGCGGGTAGGCGAGGCAGCAAACACCGCTGGCTCGGAAGGAAAGAACGCTGCGATGAAACCGGACCCGTCAAGAGTGCAAGGTCGCGGCGAGCGGGATCAGGGCCAGGGCGGCCATCATCACACGGGCAAGCAAACCCGGATTGTTGATGGTGAGAAAATCACGATAGAAGACGGCCGTGTGACGCGGGTGAGTGTCGGAAGCCATGACGCGAAGGTCACGATCAGCAACGCGGCGACAGCGTTTGAGCCCCTGCGCAACCTCGGCCAGATTGTGACGGCTACAGGCAGAATCATTCCCGCAACACCGCACCCGCTTGAGAGCCGGAGCTCACGCCCTGGCGAAACCACCAAGACATCCTCTGACAACAGCACCGGGAACACATCTTTCCTGAGCACAGAAGCGGCCATACGCGGCGAGAACAATGAAACCCCATCGGGCGGGGGCAAGAAGAAAGACGGGAAAGATGGTAATCCCGACGGCGACAAAAGCAACGATGTTCCAAGTGACGGCAACGATAACATGGACGACATTGGTGGAGGCAGAAACAAGCCCCCGGGCGGTGGAACTCCTGCCGCAGGTGCTGCACCTGACCCCGATGACTTCGACGGGTCAGAATTGACGGAAGACCAACGGACCTACTTTCAGGCTCTGGCAAACCGTGGCATTCCCGACGACGTCGCGATGTGGATCGCACGAACAACAAATATTGGGCAAGATTCCGTCGATCACATAGCTGATCTATTTGAATCGCTTCGGAGGCACATTGACGATCCAAGCGAGATTGTTGCGAAGGCCGGCCTTTGTGTGCGCGGCGAAAACAGCTCGGTTTTGGCAGATTTTCTGGAAGAGCTGGTGCTTTTCGCTGGCGATTGCATTTTTGATGGCCACTCTCGGCAGTCGACATTGGCGTCAGCGTTGTCAATTGTCGATGCTATCGTCAGCATGCCGAGACCCTCTTCTGGCAACAGTACAAACGTTGCAAATGTGCTCACTCTTGCCAGGTTTATTGTTGTCAATGGCGTTGCGCCTGCTGACGTCGCCGCTTGTGTTGGAATGGAGAGCATGAACGGTGGCACCGCCGGCTTCATTGCAAGTGTAGTACTGCAATCCGAGACAGAACTCGGATGGCACAATATGGTGCCGGAAGAAATCGTCAACAAAGTCCGCGCAGCAGCAGATTATATGGAGGCCTATGACGTTAGCATTCTCGGCGGCGCACAGTATGACGGTCTGAGCGAGGTCGTACGGGACATCCTGTCTGGTTCCTTGCGTGGCACCGCGTTTGAACTGCCTTCTGGCGAGGAGAGTAGTACACCACGTCGTGAGCGGTTCCAACGCTGGCAAGCCGTGGGACAAATGTTCAATCTGAGCGATGAGCAAGCCGATGATGTAAACAGGCTTCTTGCTGCTATCGAGTTGTCGCAAAACAGCTACGACTATGATGGATCTGCCCCCCAGTTTCGGCATTCACTAAAAGCCATGGCGTCGTTTTTGATCGCGGACCGAGAAAGAGGGTATGGCTCCACTGCTGATGAAGCATTGGAATTGATAGACACTTTGCTTACGGCAAAGAGTAACCTGTCGGGTCGCGAAGAAATCATCTGCAATAGCGCCGCGTTTATTATGAACTACCCCTATAGAGACCGGAATAGCACTGCTGAGGCAATGGCAGACCTTCGCGAAGCTTTTGCTTTGACAACGCAGCACGACATATTCACCGGCAGCGATTATCAGCTGCTGCTGGTGCTTTCGGAACTGCGAGATAACGGGGACTACGCTGCTTTGGACGAAGATCTTTTGCGTTCCCCTGAGCGTGATGCGGTGATGGCTTATCTTATGTCTGGATCAGGTAGCCCGCTTCGTTTGGCTGATGTTGCGATAACCATGATGGCGACAGGTTTGCCGGCCGATGAGGCCGCTCTTCATTTTGACGTAGGAAAGAGAGCGGAGCGTGCAAGCCGTTGGGCGCAGGTCACGCCCAGTAACACCGAACTTTCCTCATTTAACCAGGCCCTGTTGTTAGAAGACGCTTTAAGCGTGTTGGTCGGCGAAGACGTATCCTTGCTTGACACGATGGCAGCGCCGCTGGACGCCTTCATCCGTCAAGGGTTCTCAGCGGACGCAGGCTTCAGTTGTTTGGCGTCTATTCTCAAGTCATGGAATTGGGATCCACTTGGTCAGTTCCTGGAACCCGGATTTTCAACAGCGCGCGCCGCAGATGAACCGCTGTTCGAAATCCTCTCTAACGAGGATAGGGCCTTTCTTTCGGTTCAGGATTCCCTCGCGCAATTCCCGACTGACATTATCACACGGTTGGCGGATAACGGCCTTCGGCCGGAGGATGTTGCCGACCTGCTGGTTGGCACGGGTTCTGAAAATTCACTGGTCCCCTTCGCGCAAAAGCATACAATTTCCATTCTTCAAGCCATTTCAGGCACGCTGACACTTTCCAAATTGCAGGAACTGGTTCCCTATTTGAATGAAAGTCGGCGCCCTGCAATGCTTCTGACAGCAGTCGCTCAAAGTTTCCTCGGAGTAGAAACGCAACTTGCGGAGTTGGAACTGTTGCTGTCCGACGGGGACGCACAAATGCGCTGGGCACTGAACGCCAATACGCGAAACTCCATGGCCATCGAGACTGCACTTTGTGAGCTTTTCAATATCTATGACTTCCCAGAGGTCTATCTGGATCTCGAGACTGCCGAAACAACGTTGATCACAAACAACTTTGTTGGAAATATCGAATTGCAAAGCATTGAAGACTGGCGCGCTGCTCGAAACGTAAGCGCGAGATTGGTTCTGGATCCTGAGTCGCGTAACTATATTGAGTTTTCTTGTAACAGAAGGTTTAATGTTCAATTCCCAGGTCAGGCAACTTCAAAACCTGCAGAAACGCTCCAGGAAGGTTATTACGGGCTTCGCATGCTCCCACCCGGAACCACCATCATCGTGGTTTCTGTGAGTGGTAGTTCTGCACCAAGAACCACGGTATTCAAACTACCGCCCGTCAGGAGTAGATTGGAAGAGTAGTTACTTGCCGATGCATTGTTGAACCATGACCGATGGCCGAACTATTGATGGCGTCAGAATGAGCTGGAGCGACCAACCTATCCCCTGCATTTTCACGCCGTCTACAAGCTTCCTGTCAGGCACACTGTCCAG
>CAXTLE010000169.1:0-6722 GCA_964244855.1 uncultured Aestuariivirga sp.
AGCCGTTCAAGCGGCCCAACGCAATCGGTGCCTGCGGCGAAGTCCAATGGTTTTTCACCATCGCCAATCACAACATCGCCGCCCATGCCTGCGGTGAGATTGATAATCACGTCAGTGTTCCTGGCGCGGATGCGCTCCATGACCTCGCGGTAAAGATCAACGCGGCGGGAGCCTTTGCCGGTTTCAGGATTGCGCACATGGCAATGCACCACCGTGGCACCGGCGCTTGCAGCTTCCAAGGCAGATTTCGCGATTTGCTCAGGTGTGACCGGCACATTCGGGCTTTTGCCCGCGGTGTCGCCAGCGCCTGTGATGGCGCAAGTGATGATGACTTTTGGCTGCATGGTATTCCTCCGAGATTCGGAAACTAGCCGGAAGAGCACGCGATGGCGAGTGCGGACCCGTCGCTGGCCTGTTGAAATACGGCAAGTGGCCTTGTCACATGCCTGGATTGCGTTATGGTTGGGGGCTGAAGGCGGCGGAATCGGACATGGCGGAAATCGGACAAACAATTTTGGTGGTGGCAGCGCTGGCTGCACCCTTTGACTTGCCCGAACCCGTGCGCAGCAATTGGTGCACGCCCGGCTATACGGTGATGATCCCTGATGGGCGGGAAGGTTTTGTGTCGTCAGTTGATGGCGACATCTGCCGTATCATCACAGATGGTGAGGCCTTCGTGACGCCGCTGCCGCATTACATTGTTGAACCGGTTTATCCGCAGAAGTTTGCAGCGCGGGCCTATCGTTAGCCCGCACCCGCCTGCCATTGCCTGATCACATCAAGCGGCCACACAAGCATGATGATGTTCAGGGTGAGGTTGTCGCGGATGATGGTGCCCACGGCCAATTCGAATATCACTGCGAGAGCGATGGTTGCGAATATTGGCAGACGCGAGGCGATGAAAAAACCCAGCATCATTGATAAAATATCGCTGACTGAATTCAGCACACTGTCGCCAAAATAGTCGAGCGAGATGGTGGCTTCGCGATAACGGTTGATGATGAAGTCGGTGTTCTCAAACACTTCCCATGCGCCTTCGATACAGGTGGCCAACGCCAGTTTGGTGGCAAAGCTCCAGCGTGGGCCGACGAGGTGCATCAGGCTGTAGAAAATGAATCCGTGGATGATATGTGAGAACGTGTACCAGTCGGCGATGTGCTGGGAGTTTTCCGAGCTGTTGACCACGCCGTGCCAGAGCTTGATGTAGCCACATTTGCAAATGGGTTCACGCCCCATGCTGAGCAGAATGATGGCGAAGACTGATGTAAGCGCGAAAGGCCAGATGAGTTGCGGCAGACGAAAGCGGGACGAAGACATAAAGACTGCTTATCGTCTGATCGTGCATCTTCAGTTAAAACGAGCCATCTCCATCACTCAAGGGGTGACGGAGATGAAGAGTGGTTTACTTCACCACGGTGAAGCGTGTGGCCATGCCGAGTTCGAAATGGCTCTTGTGGTTGCAGATCAGTGCGTAGGTGACGCCTGGCTTCAGGGTGGCTTTCAATACTTTTTTGTCACCTGGCTTCAAACCACCAGCTTCACCAAGGGTCTTGAGTTTGGCTTCATCGACGCGATGCTTCTTTGTGTCGGCAGTAATTTTTTGGTCAGATGATTTGAGTGCGACCAAGATGACTTCGTGATCTGTGCCTACGGCGTCGTTTGAAACGTCGAATTCTACTGCACCTGCCTTGAGCGTCGTTGTATCGAGCTTTACGGACATGGGTTGGTCGGCTTCACCAAGCAGTGAGACCTTTACAACTTGTGGCGCCATCGTCGCCGCGAAAGCAGCTGGCGAGAGAGCAAGAACAAGAGTGGCAGCGCAAAGGCCGCGGGTAAACATGGTCATATTGAAGTCCTTTTTTATTGGTCCGCGTTGCAAATCGTTCGCCGCAGTACGAGGTCTCAATGCCATGAGAAACCTGACAAGACGCTGATAAAATGGTGCAGCGCACATTAAATCGGTGTAAGGTTGAGGTGCTACTTTTTTGTGCGCTGATGTGCCACGTAGGCGCGCAATACGGCGTTCATGCGGGTTTGGAAGCCTTTGCCCTTTGATTTAAAAAAATCATAGACATCGGTATCAACGCGCAGACTGATTGCGGTTTTCGGCATGAGTTCGAGGACGACGGCGTCAGACCAGTCCATGTCGATGGGAACCGCATCAGGATCGTCGACCACCGCCTTGGCTATGTCTTCTTCGGTCATGGCATCAATTTTGGACCAGTCACGGCTAGGATCATGGAGCTTATGCAGGTCTTTGAAAGAAATTCTCACCATACCGTCGGCGTTCGGACGGAGTAGCTGTTCGCGCTGAGATAATGCGGAGGTCTTCACCTCGCTCGCAGAAGGCGACACTAAAATATTGGTTTCCTTAAAACCCGATGGCAAGCCATCTCTCTTCGAAAGTAATGGTTTGGCACCTTGCGAGAACAGGCTTGATAAAGATTTCTGCCGCTTCATCGAACCAGATGCCGTGTTTTTGCCAATTGATGAAGTTTTTGTTCGGGTCATAGTCAATTCCTGAAAATACAAATTCCTGAACTTGCCAATCGTCTTCCATGAAGTCCGCCGTAGAATCTCCATGTATATACAACTGTATTTTACAGGCTGTCAATGGCCTTATCGCATCTCTTCGTCTAGAACCCGGCCCATGCGCTTTCCTGACCACTTTCTTGACCAGATCCGCCAGCGGGTGAATATCTCATCTGTGGTGGGGCGGCATGTGACGTGGGATCGGCGGAAGTCCAATCCCGGCAAGGGGGATTTCTGGGCGTGTTGTCCGTTTCACTCAGAAAAGTCACCGAGCTTTCATGCTGATGATCGCAAAGGGCGCTATCACTGCTTTGGCTGCAAGGCATCTGGCGATGTGTTTTATTTTCTCGTCGAGAAGGCGGGGTTGAAATTTCATGAAGCTGTGGAGCAACTGGCAGGTGAGGCCGGATTGTCGATGCCGGAATTTTCGCCTGAAGATGCAAAACGCGAAGAAGTGCGGGCCAGTCTTTATGATGTAATGGATTTGGCGGCCGCGTTTTTTCAAAAGGAATTGCAAACGGCGCGCGGTGCAAAGGCGCGGGGCTATCTGGCCGATCGTGATCTTGGTCATGCCGTGCAAGCAGAATTCGGCATTGGCTATTCACCGGATGATCGTTCGGCCTTGCGCAGTCATTTGGCGGACAAGGGTGTTCATCTCGATCAGATGATTGAGGCGGGCCTTGTGATTGGTGGCGATGATATTCCAGTGGCCTATGACCGTTTTCGTGATCGTGTGATGTTTCCGATCCGCGATGGCCGGGGCAGGGTGATTGCGTTTGGTGGTCGCGCGCTCAGCAAGGATGTGCCAGCGAAATATCTGAACTCGCCGGAGACGCCGATCTTCAGCAAGGGCGAGGTGCTGTATAACTTCGACAAGGCGCGTGCCGTGGCGCACCAGAAGGGCAGCATCATTGCGGTTGAAGGTTATGTCGATGTGATTGCCATGCATCGTGCAGGCTTGATTGAAACAGTAGCACCCTTGGGCACAGCTTTGACGGAAAGCCAACTCGCGATTTTATGGCGCACGGCGGCGGAACCCGTTTTGTGTTTCGATGGCGACAGTGCAGGGCAGAAGGCGGCTTATCGTGCGCTTGATATTGCGCTGCCGCTTTTGCAACCGGGGCATTCCCTGCGCTTTGCATTTTTGCCGGATGGCAAAGATCCGGATGACCTGTTGCGCAGTGAAGGTGCTGATGCATTAAAAGCGGTTGTCGCGGCGGCCTTGCCGATGGTTGATGTGTTGTGGAACCGTGCGATGGAAAGCAATGATCGGTCCAGCCCTGAGCGGAAGGCGGCGTTTGAAAAAGACTTGCGCATGCTCGCGTCCGCCATTGGCGATGATGGGGTGAAGCGGCATTATCTCGACGAATTGGCAGAACGCTTTCGCAAGCAGAGAGGGGTGAATAGCGAATGGCGAATAGCGAATAGAGGGCGCCCCTATTCGCCATTCGCTACCCGCTATTCGCCCGCCGGCAGACGCCTGAAAGACTGGGAAATTCCCACGTCTGCGTCACATTCCCTTAAAAATGCTGCGTCAAAACTGGATGGCGGGGATGCAACGGAACGCCGTGCACGGATGATTGTTCTCACTTTTATAAATCATCCCAATATGTTACATGATTTTTGGGAGGATTTTGCAAGTGTGGAATTGCGGATTCCAATGCTTGACTCTGTCCGTACACTGATTCTAGAAGCGGCATCCCTCGAAACGGCCCTTGAACCGGACGCTTTGAAGGGCCACCTGATTGAAAGAGGGTTTGGCGACGTGCTGGATCAGCTTGAAACCCAGGCGAAACGTTTGAATGAGTGGTTCTTGGGTCCAGCGGCTGCACCAGATGATGCCCGGACAGGCCTCCGCCAGATGATCGCCCTCCACCGGAAAACTGTCACGCTTGATCGTGAGCTGAAGGCGGCTGAAACCGCGTTCGCCAACGATCCAAACGAGGAAAACCTGAACGCCCTGACTGTGGTGCGTGAAGAGTTACTGTCGACCATCGGTTCTGAAGCCCTTGTCCCGGGGTTCGGTGCCGCCTCTGGCCGCGACAGCGACCCGACATCTTAATCAAGCCTTACGCGGTTTGGTTAAGCCGCAATTAAGAGCCGAATCAGTAACTATGCCTCTCGAATCGATTTCGGGCCGTTTTTGCGGTCCCAGTTAAGGAATGCCATGGCCCGCCCGCCCAAAGATACGTCGCCCACGCCACAACAAGAGCCGGAAGAAAAGCCAGCCGTTGAGGATGGCAATACGGAAGCTGAAGTGCCTGATGCCGGCCAGGATTCACCCTTGCTCGACCTGACGGATGCTGCCGTCAAACGCATGATCAAGACGGCGAAGGCGCGTGGTTATGTGACCCTTGATGAACTGAATGCAGTGCTTCCTTCTGATGAAGTGACGTCGGACCAGATTGAAGACATTTACGGCATGTTGGCCGAGATGGGCATTACGGTTGTCGAGTCGGAAGAAGAAACCGAAAACGTCGTGGCCAAGGTGGAAGAGGAATCGGGCTCCACCGAGATCATGAAGGTGGATGCGCCGAAGCTTCCCGCCGACCGCACCGACGACCCCGTGCGCATGTATCTGCGCGAAATGGGGGCAGTCGAACTCTTGTCACGCGAAGGCGAAATTGCCATCGCCAAGCGCATTGAGGCCGGTCGCGAAACCATGATCGCGGGCCTCTGCGAAAGCCCGCTGACATTCCAGGCCATTATCATCTGGCGCGACGAATTGAACGAGGGGAAGATTCTCCTCCGCGACATCATCGATCTTGAAGCGACTTATGCGGGTCCTGATGCGAAGCAAAATCAGGCTGTGGCCACGCCCATGCCTTATGTTCCGCCCAAAGAAGAAGTGCGCAAGCAAGCTGAACTGAAGCGCGAAGCCGCGAAGAAAATTGAAGCCAAGCGCACAACGCCAGCACCGGTGCGCCGTGGAGATGACGACGATTATTCCGACGTGTTGTCACCAGAAGATTTCGACAAGCCGAATGTGGAAGAGGAAGAAGACGACGAGGGCGATGACCTTGGCGTGTCGTTGTCGGCCATGGAAATCGAGCTCAAGCCAAAAGTGCTTGAAGTGTTCGACGAAATTGCGCGTCTCTATAAATCACTGCGCAAGTTGCAGGACCAGGAAGTAACTGAGGGCGAAGGCCTCACACCATCGCAGGAACGCCGCTACAAGAAATTGCGTGATGACATCATCGTCATGGTGAAATCGCTGGCCTTGAACAATGCACGTATCGAAGCGCTTGTGGACCAGCTTTATGACATTTCAAAGCGCCTCAATATGCTGGAAGGCCGCCTGATGCGTCTGGCTGAAACCTATCGTGTGCCGCGTGATGAGTTCCTAAAAGAATATCAGGGCAATGAACTTGACAGCGAATGGCTGAAGCGTGTTGGACGTTTGGTCAAGCATGGCTGGAAGAAGTGGGTCAACGACGAGAAGGATTCGATCATTGTCCTGCGCGACGAGATTTTCGAATTGGCTTCCGCCACCGGTCTTCAAATTCAAGAATTCCGTTCGATCGTGGGCAAAGTGCAAAAAGGCGAGCGTGAAGCGCGCATCGCCAAGAAGGAAATGGTTGAAGCAAACTTGCGTCTCGTGATTTCGATTGCGAAGAAATATACCAACCGCGGTTTGCAATTCCTGGATTTGATTCAGGAAGGCAATATTGGTTTGATGAAGGCCGTCGATAAATTCGAATATCGTCGCGGCTATAAATTCTCCACCTACGCCACATGGTGGATCCGGCAGGCGATCACCCGTTCGATTGCCGACCAGGCGAGAACCATCCGCATTCCCGTGCACATGATCGAAACCATCAACAAGATCGTGCGCACATCCAGACAAATGATGCACGAAATCGGCCGCGAACCGACACCGGAAGAATTGGCAGAAAAACTGTCCATGCCACTGGAAAAAGTCCGCAAGGTGATGAAAATCGCCAAGGAGCCGATTTCGCTGGAAACCCCAGTAGGTGACGAAGAAGATTCACACCTCGGCGACTTCATTGAGGACAAGGGGGCCATCCTGCCGATTGATGCGGCGATTCAGGCGAACTTGCGTGAGACAACAACGCGTGTGCTGGCGAGTTTGACACCACGCGAAGAACGCGTGCTGCGCATGCGTTTTGGTATTGGCATGAATACGGATCACACGCTGGAAGAAGTGGGACAGCAGTTCAGCGTGACGC
>CAXTLE010000170.1:0-6708 GCA_964244855.1 uncultured Aestuariivirga sp.
CCAACGACCTAGCGCTTAGAAGGCGCTTGCTCTAGTCCAGCTGAGCTACGGAGTCTGATATTGCTGGACGCTGAACTAGTGGGTCCAGTTTTCTTCGCGACCGAATTTAAAGTTATCGGAATAAGATTTCTTTTGAATTTTTGTCACTGATTCCGCCTGCACGGTATAGGCAATGCCTTTGCGCTTGGCATAGGCCTCGGCTTCTTCGCGAGTGGCGAATTTCAGTTTCACCTGTGTTGAGGTGTCGTCCGATGACGTCCAACCCATCAACGGATCGGACAAGCGCTCTGTGGCCTGTTCGAATTCGAACACCCATTCCTGGGATTTACCCTTGCCGGACTGCATGGCATTGCGGGCTGGCTTGTAGATACGTGCGGGCATCGGGTTCGACCTCAGCGAATTCAAACGTCAGGATGGTCGGGGCGGCGGGATTCGAACTCGCGACCCCCTGCGCCCAAGGCAGGTGCGCTACCAGACTGCGCTACACCCCGACTATTCCTTGACGACGCGGTGGATAGCCGAAGTTTGCACTGCACTGCAAGTAAATAACTACGATAGTTCAGCGGACTGTTTGCTCTTTCTTGCAAACTGTCCCCGACAGTCCGGAATGTCGAAGATCGGGGACAGCTTGCGATAGAGCAAGCAGTCCCCTGTTGTTCCCTACTGGTCCGCCGTCTTGAAAATTTCGTGGTAAACCTTGTCGTCGCGCTTGATGCCGAGACGCTTCACGGTGCCCGCCGGCAATTCCACTACGCCCTTCACCGGTTCTTCCACACTGATGATTTGGGTTGAAAACGGTTCAGTGTTTTCCGCCAGTGCCGCAATGGTGCCGTCCAGCCTGACAAACAGCATATCGAGCGAGATATAGGTGTTTTTCATCCACATGGCGGCCGGGCGGGGTTTGCCGAAGTCGAACAGCATGGCGCTGTCTTTCGGCAGCACATGGCGAAACATTAATCCGCGTTCACGCAGCTCATCGGTGTCGGCGACTTCAGCTGAGAACAAGGTCGCAGTGGTCTCGGTGACCACTGACATGGGCTCAATGCGGGCGACATCCTGCGCCATGGCCGACGTCAACGTGAAAACGCCAGTCAAGACTGCGAATAAACTGCGCCGTGTGATGCCTGAAACCGTCATATGGCACCTCTCCCGTTGAATTGCAGCAGAAGGATGGCAAATCAGTTCGTAAGTGCAGGACCACCTTCAAGGCTGATACGTACTTCAGACGCCATCTTGCCGCGATTGCTGTCGCCATAGCGCACATAGACCCAATCATCGGGGACCAGTTCACTCATTGCAGTTTTACGCAGCACTTCCATATGCACGAAAATATCACCGAGGCCTTCGCCTTCCGACACGAAGCCAAAGCCACGCGCACGGTTGAACCACTTTACCTTTGCACGCACCCAGCCGGTTGTTGGTTGCACTTCATTGTGCGTTCTTGCGCGGCGTTCAACCGGGTGAATTGCAGTTGATTGGTCAACTGACAACACCCGCAAACATTGATAGCCTTTTTGGCGCGCGACAACTTCGCAAGTGACTCGCGTGCCTTCAAGCGGCGCATCAAAACCATCGCGCTTCAAACAGGACAAGTGAAGAAGAATATCCGGAAGACCATTATCGGGGATCACGAAGCCGTAGCCACGCCCCACGTCAAACCATTTGACCAAGCCATCAATCTTGATGACATTGGGTACCTGCATTCCATCAGGTTGTGTCTCGCCAACGCGCGTGACTTCGTCTTGCTCTTGAGCCGCCATTTTACTTACCCAAACACTGCAGCGATGCCTCATCGCCGCCCCGTTAATCAATATGAACGAGAATCTGGTGGTTTGTACAGATGCAAGGCGAATACGTTCGTGGAAAAATCATGTGCCACGTCTCGCAGTTGCACATTATGCGCCGGGAATGTGGAATTTCATTGTGTTCACAGTGTTTTGCAGTCGTGCGCAACGCACAACAGCGCTTTCAAATATTTGCTGCCAAACCCTGCCCGGCTTTGCAATGCAGCCCCTGCAGCGAAACAACTGGTGCAATGATTCGTTTTCGGTGATGAATTGCACATTCGATTCAGGAGAACAGCATGAAGTATCTACACACCATGATCCGCGTTTCAAACTTGGAACAGTCGCTGGATTTTTTCATCAACAAATTGGGCTTTGTCGAACAACGCCGACATGAAAGCGAGAAGGGCCGTTTCACATTGGTGTTTGTCGCCTGCCCTGAAAGCCCGGAGAGTCCTGTGGAGCTGACTTATAATTGGGACCCTGAAGTTTACACTGGCGGTCGCAGCTTTGGTCACCTCGCCTATCAGGTCGATAATATTTATGAATACTGCGAGATGCTGATGAAACACGGCATCACCATCAACCGTCCACCGCGTGAGGGACGCATGGCCTTTATCAAAACACCGGATGGCATTTCGATTGAAGTACTGCAGAAGGACGATCAGTATTTGCCGGTGCAAGAGCCATGGTCGAGCATGCCGAATATCGGGAGTTGGTAAAGAGAGACTACGGCGCTTGAATGCTTTCAAACATCAAGCGCCGCCTCTTCAACAAATTGTGCGCGCTCGCTGATGAAGTTGAAACGCTCCTCTGGTTTGTTGCCCATGAGTTGCTCAACCACTTTTGCTGTATTGGTGCGTTCAGCATCTGACAGCGTGACTCGCAATAGCAAACGCTTCGACGGGTCCATGGTGGTTTCCTTGAGTTGGGGTGCGGTCATTTCGCCCAAGCCTTTGAAGCGTCCGACTTCGGTTTTGCGGTTGCCGAAAATGGTTCGCAGCAATTCATCCTTGTGCTGATCATTTCTCGCATAGGCGTTCTTGCCGCCCTGGCTGAGGCGATAGAGGGGCGGAACCGCCAAATACAAGTGACCTTGATCAATCAGCAACGGCATCTGGCGGTAGAAGAAGGTGATGAGTAGCGATGCAATGTGGGCACCGTCGACGTCAGCGTCGGTCATGATGATGACCTTGTCGTAGCGCAGGTCCTCTTCGCGGTAGGATGATCCCGTCCCTGCCCCGAGTGCTTGCGTGAGATCGCCGATTTGCTGGTTGCCAGCGAGCTTGTCTTTGCCGGCATTGGCGACATTGAGGATCTTGCCGCGTAATGGCAGCACGGCCTGGTTCTCGCGGTTGCGGGCCTGCTTGGCGGAACCGCCAGCGGAGTCGCCTTCGACGATGAAAAGTTCGGAGCCCTGCAACTGGTTTGCAGAACAGTCGGCGAGTTTTCCCGGCAAACGCAGCTTGCGCACGGCGGTTTTGCGGCCCACTTCTTTTTCCTGGCGACGGCGAATGCGGTCTTCGGCGCGGTCGATGATCCAGTCGAGCAGTCGGTCGGCTTGCGCGGGGTGGCCTGTCAGCCAATGGTCGAAATGATCGCCCACCGCTTTGTCGACGATTTTGACAGCTTCGACGGTGGCAAGCTTGTCTTTGGTTTGGCCGACAAATTCCGGCTCACGAATGAACACCGACAACATGGCACCGGATTGCACCATCACGTCTTCGGCGGTGATGACACTGGCACGCTTGTTGTTTTTCATCTCTGCGTAGTTTTTAAGGGAACGCGTCAATGCCGTGCGGAAGCCGATTTCATGGGTGCCGCCATCAGCAGTGGGAATGGTGTTGCAGTAGGAGGACATGAAGCCATCTTCACCGCCGAACCAGGCCACGGCCCACTCAACACTGCCATGGCCACCGTCTTTATCCAGCTTGCCGAAGAAGGCTTCATCAACCACGCGGGTGCGGCCTTCAAGGCGTTCTTCGAGGAAGTCTTTCAGCCCGCCGGGAAAATGGAACACGGCTTGCGCCGGGATTTCCTTGTCCTTCAAATGGACTGCCGCACAGTTCCAACGGATTTCAACGCCGCCGTAAAGATAGGATTTAGAACGGGCCATTTTGTAAAGTCGCGCTGCATTGAACAGCGTGTTCTTGCCGAATATCTGGTCATCGGGTTTGAACTTCACCATGGTGCCACGGCGGCCGGTGACCTTGCCGAGGTTTTGGATGGGACCTGTACTTTTGCCGCGGCGGAATTCCTGCCTGTAGAGTTGTTGGCCGCGCGCCACTTCGACGATCAGATGTTCTGAGAGCGCGTTCACAACTGACACGCCAACGCCGTGAAGGCCGCCCGATGTGTCATAGGCACCGGAGTCGAATTTTCCGCCTGCGTGCAAAACCGTCAAGACAACTTCGATGGTGGATTTGTCTTTGAACTTTGGGTGTGGCTCGGGCGGAATGCCACGGCCGTTGTCGGTGACGGCCAAATAGCCGTCTTCGAAGTATTCCACTTCAATGCGATTGGCATGGCCTGCCACAGCTTCGTCCATGGAGTTGTCGATGACTTCGGCGAAGAGGTGGTGCAGTGCTTTTTCATCGGTGCCGCCGATATACATGCCGGGGCGGCGGCGCACGGGTTCGAGGCCCTCAAGCACTTCGATGTCATCAGCCGTATAGCTGTCCTCACCGCGTGATTTGGCGGTGCCTTTGGATTTTACAGGCTTTGCGGGTTCCGGCGGGTCGCCGAAAAGATCATTGGTATTGGGTGCTTTGGCCATATTGGGTTTGCTCAATCGAATCGTTTGGAGCAGTCTTACAGAAGCGGGACTGGATTAGGGAATATCCTTGTTTTCACGGGTCGGAGGGTGTTTGGTTTAGAGATGAACTTATCAATCAAAACCACAGACCGTCCCCTCCCCCTTGTGAGGAGGGTGAAGAAAGTGGAGTTCAAGTGCTCCTCTAATCTTTTATTTTTCACCGCAGTTCTTTTGTTGCCCAATCATGCCAACGCCGGAGACATGAAATTGTCCGGGGCAGATATTGCGTTCGTGTTGCAGGATGTTGAGTTAACCGCCCACGACGACGGCAAACACATATCGCAAATCTTCCAAAAAGCCGGTGTGACGCTGTACATTGTTGATGGCCAGCAGAGCCAGGGTTTCTGGCGCGTGGAAGCAGACAAATATTGTTCGCAGTGGCCGCCGCATGAGCAGTGGGACTGTTATGACGTAACGCAGAATGGCAAAACTATCGCTTTCATTTCATCTACAGGCAAGCGATATGAGATGCTGTTGCCGGACGCTGAAAACCAGTAGCGTCTGGACCCATTAAAACTGCTTTACTTGGCTTGCGTTTGCCCTATTGAGCGCACGCTTTCGTTTGACGCCACAGAAGGAGACGCCAAACTATGTCTACTCATCCCACTCACGCCACCTGGAACGGCCCCATTGTCATGCTGGGCTTCGGCTCAATTGGTCGCGGCTCGTTGCCGCTAATTTTGCGACACATTGCCTGTGACAAGTCGAAGATCACCATTATCGATCCGTCGGATGAAAACAAATGGATTGCCGAGAAGGAAGGCATCACCTTCGTGCAATCTGCTATCACGCGGAAAAATTACAAAAAGCTGTTGAAGGCTTTGCTCACAGCAGGCCCCGGCCCTGCTTTCATCGTCAACCTGACGGTGGATGTGGATGCCATGGATATCATTCGCCTGGCGCGTGAGACGGGGGCTTTGTGCTTGGATACCGTTATTGAGCCTTGGCCCGGTTTTTACTACAACAGGAATCTTACCAATGCTGACCGCACAAATTATGCCATGCGCGAATTGTTGCTCAAGTTGAAAGGCGAGCTGGGCAAGGGTCCGACGGCAGTTTCGTGCTGTGGAGCCAACCCCGGCATGGTAAGCTGGCTGGTGAAAGATGCACTATTGCAACTCGCTACCGACATGAAGATCAAACATGTGATGCCGTCTACGCGTGACGGTTGGGCCAAGTTGATGAAGAAGGTTGGCGTGAAGGGCATTCACATTGCAGAGCGCGACACGCAGCGGATCAAGAAGCAAAAGCCGGTTGATACCTTTCTCAACACATGGTCCGTAGACGGATTTGTGTCGGAGGGGTTGCAGCCTGCCGAGCTCGGTTGGGGTTCTCATGAAAAGAAATTGCCCCCAGAGGGACGCCGTCACAGCTACGGAACCAAGGCCGCGATTTATTTGGAGCGGCCCGGAGCTGATACGCGGGTGCTGACATGGACACCGACGATTGGTGAGCATTTTGGTTTTCTTGTCACCCACAATGAAGCGATCTCGATTTCCGATTATTATACGGTGAAAGAAGGTCGCGCCGTGACCTATCGGCCCACTTGCAATTACGCTTATCACCCGTGCAATGACGCGATACTGTCGTGGCATGAATTGTTGGGCGCTGGTGGCAAGCGGCAGTCAAAGCAACACGTATTGACCGAAGACGAAATTGCCGATGGTGGCGATGAGCTTGGCGTGTTGATGTATGGCCACAAGAAGAACGCCTATTGGTATGGTTCGAAGCTTTCAATTGATGAAGCGCGGGCGCTGGCACCATATCAGAACGCCACGGGCATGCAGGTGACATCGGCGGTGTTGGCGGGCATCGTTTGGGCGATTGAGAACCCGGAGCGTGGCATTGTTGAAACTGACGAGATGGACCATGTGCGGTGTCTCGAAGTGCAACGGCAGTATCTTGGTAAATTGGCGGGGACTTACACGGATTGGAATCCGTTGTCGCAGCGCGTGCAGTTCTTTGATGAGAAGCTGGATAAAAAAGATCCTTGGCAGTTTTCGAATATCTTGATGCGGTAGACTTGGACATTTTAGAACCGAATGATTGTCATGACCGCACTTGTTGCACTGCTGTCCGGTTAAGGAATTACAAGAAATGAAAACCTGT
>CAXTLE010000171.1:0-6664 GCA_964244855.1 uncultured Aestuariivirga sp.
TGACGCTTGATAGCGGTTGACGAGCTTCGAACCCTTCACGCCTTCGCTTCTTTTTTGATGCGGTCAAAGGCTTCGTTGATGCGTGCCAGTCGTTCGGTTGTGATCAACACCAGTTCTTGCGGCATGCCACTGGCGACATGTTTGTCAGGGTGCAGCTCGCGCACAAGTTTGCGGTGAACCTTGCGAATGTCCTCAAAAGGCATATTGGCTGTGACACCCAAAATCTCGTAGGGATCATCGACGATCAAAACATGCCGGGCCCTGATGCGGTTGAAAGCCAATTTGTCAAAGCCGAAAAGTTCGGCAGTCCGCTCCAGAAATGTCAACTCGTCTTCATGAACAGCGCCATCTGCTTTGGCAATGTGAAACAAACCATCGAGAACATTTTCAAGCATGTCAGATCCAGGCGCAAACAAACCGGCGACTTGTGTGGCATAGCTTTCGAAGCCTGCAACATCCTGCTTGGCGAGGTCGAAAACACGCTGAACGGCAGGTTGATCTTTTTCCGGCACCTGAAAAACCTGGCCGAAGGCTGCAACTTCGTCGCGGGTTACTGCGCCGTCAGCTTTTGCCATTTTGGCGCCGAGTGCGATCATGCCTATCGTAAAGGCAACTGATTTTTCCGGCGGTGTAGTGCTGCCGAAATACCCGGATACTGTATCACCGACATCTTGCACTGCTCCAGCTATGCGCTGCCAAATTGACATGTTTCCTGCCTAGCTTAAACGTCTCAAGCGCCCTTATGAAAATAATGGAAAACACTGTAAACAGGTGTGTCAACATCTCTCCCAGCGGCCAAACGGCGTTCCAAATGCCACGCGCGGCCCGCAGTCCAAATCGAAAGCGCCAAAACCGGTATGGAAACCACAATGGCCATTATCAGCAACGTCGTGTCAGAAGCGCCAATCAATTTCGCAATGGCCCATACAGCAGTCAGCGCGGCAGACCCAACCAGACACAAGGTCATCAAGGTTACGCCAATGGCAGCGAGGGCGCAATTCAGCGAACTGGCTGCACGGTCATGCTGACGGGGCACATAGTCGGGGCGTCGAATTTCTTGTTCCATGTTAGCCATATGCACTTTGGGCAGTGATTTTGCAATGCACGGGACGAAGGAATTGTCGGGGACAGTTTGCGAGGAAGAGCAAACTGGACTGTCCCCCTCACTCAATGACAATAGGTTCCGCCACTGCGATGGCGCTGCAGGTCAAGGTGGATATGGTCTTTGTGGTAGCTATCAGAGCCCGGACCAAGGACAGTTTTGAAGGTTCCGCAAGCGTCGGCCCGCACCTGGCGCAGAAAGCCTTTGGAATCGCGCTCCCCGAACCAGCCTTGCTCCACAGTGACTTTGCGACCACTTTCCAAAGTGAACGCTGATATGTCGACAGCGTTGCCCATTCCATGCTCGCTCAACTTTGCGCCCCGTACATTGTTGCGCGGACGGCAGGAATAGCAGTCGGGCACATCGACGCCCACGACACGTTCGCCAAAAGCCTCGTTCGCTGCTGGCTGTACTATATTTTCCAGCCAGCTTGCTGTGGTGTTCGCAACGCCACAATTGAAGGTGATGGGTTGATTGAAGGCGACGCCGGATAGTCCACGCACGCGATAGGCATTGTGAACAAAACAACCGTTGCCCACATCGATGTCGGCAACACGCTCCACATCGCCTCGGCGCGAAGGGTCGCTTGAACATGAGTCAGTTGGGGCAACTAGTCCCTTGGTTTCAAAACGTTTGATTGGGGTGTCGTCAGAGCAAGCGGCGAGTGCCAGCACGGCTGCAGATATTAAAACCATGGAATTGATACGCAACACAACACACTCCCAAAAAGAGAGTTTGACCATGCGGCCTCAGGGTTAAAAAAGAATTGCCTTAACCGTTCAATGCAACAATCAGCTTGTTGATATCGCCGTTGCGCTTGTCGAGATAGCTGGTGAAATCACTGCGCTGAAAATTGGTCAACCAGAAACCCAAAACTTTCGCATCACGGACCTTGTACTTTCCGCCCTTCCAAAGCAGGCGCCATGAGACCGAATAGGCCTGTCCGGTCATCAAGTAGACTTTGGATTCAACGACGACGTCTTTGTTTGAATCAACAGTGGCTTCGCCGACTTCGTACTTAGCAACAGTATAGTCGCGTGTTTGAAGTGCAAAATAGCGGGCCATATAGGTCGCTACTCCGCGTTGATATCTACCGCGCTGTGTGCTTTGCAACTTGTCTGCATATTTGCCGAGAACGTGATCAGATATTTCAGGTACATCGGCATAGCGCTGCACGACGCGTAAAAATGCTGGCACTGTGCCTTGACGATGTGCGGCGAGAAGTTCTTTTCCAACCTGCCGCATAAAGCCCACAGAAGGATGTTCACCCGCAGCAACTGCTGGGGTGGCCATGGCCCCCAAGAGACCTGCAAGTATGGTGCGGCGTGAAATCATGATTCGTGTTTGTCCAAACGGTTTTCAGGGCGTTACGGTTAACGAACGCTTAATGCAACAAACAGCGCGCCAAGCCTACCAGGTTTCGGCTTCAGACAAAAAAGCATAAAGGCCTTTGAAATCACCTTTGGACCGTTTTAGTTCCTTCGAGAAAGCATCGCGCATTGCAACTGAAAGACGCACGCCCAGAATGCTCATGTCTACAACCTGATAGCCGTCGCCTTTCGGGGTAAGATACCAGACAATTTGCTCGCCGCTCAGTTTGCTTTTAACGACTGTGAAGCTGCCTTGACTGACGACGGAGTCGACAGAAAATTCACCGCCCTTGAATTTATCGATATACCAGACAAACAGCGCAGCTGCATAAGTTGTCACAAGTCCATTGAACTTTTCTTTGTCAGAGGCTGGAAGTTTGCTGCGGAACGTTCCAAGGGCTGAACCTGCGATGGTCCGCAAATTGACGTGTCGGCTCAACAGCGACACGAATTTTGCACGGAGGGCTTTGCCCCTTGTGGATCCGTTCGCCAGTGCCAGCACATCCTTGCCGATGCTTTGCACATAGGTTTTTGGGTCGTTCGCCGCCATGGCGAATTCTGAACCCGCGGTCACAAACGAAAGAATTGAACTTAAAACAAAAAAGCGCCGATTGATCACACTACACCTGTTAGACTTGAACTGCCGTCGTTAAGCCCCACGCTCGCTCATATTATAGGCCATTGTCGACAGTATTTGACAAGTTATTTTCTGATTGAACATCAATTACGACTCTTTTGCGCCCATTGACGAATTTCTTGTAAAACATATAAAGATATGTTTATATAGATTCATGGACGAACTTCTTTCCAGTCTCAAAGCCGCTGCTGAATCAACGCGCATCAGGATCATGTTTATTCTCTCCCACGGTGAGTTAAATGTGTCCGAGCTCACTTATGTGCTGGGTCAAAGTCAGCCTCGCGTGAGCCGCCATTTGAAATTGATGGCGGAAGCCGGGCTTTTGTCCCGCCACAAAGAAGGCAATTGGGTGTTGTTTCGCTTGCGTGGCGAAGGTCTGGGCGGTGCGTTGGCCCGGGCTTTGGTTGATATGCTGTCGATCAAGGACTCGCTGCTGTCTGGCGATTTGGCGCGGCTTGAAGAGGTGAAACGGCAGCGCGACGAGCGGGCAGCGGCGTATTTCAGTTCAAATGCCGGTTCATGGTCAGAACTCCGGTCATTGCATGTGGATGAAGATAGGGTTGAAGAGGCGATGCGGACACTGCTGGGTCCGGGTGCTGTGGGAACTCTTGTCGACCTGGGCACTGGAACAGGACGGGTTATCGAGCTTTTCGCCCCGCAGGCAAAACATCTTTTTGGCATTGATAGCAGTCGCGACATGTTGGCCATTGCACGCGCCACACTTGAAAAACGTGGATTGAAAAATGCCGAACTGCGCCAGGCCGATGTCTATGCCCTGCCCCTTGCCGATGCGTCGGCTGATATTGTGACCATACACCAGGTTCTACATTTTCTCGACGAACCGCAAAAGGCGCTGTTTGAAGCGCGTCGCATTCTGAAGCCCGATGGCAAATTGCTGGTGGTGGATTTTGCGCCGCATGAACTCGAAGAGTTGCGGGACGAACATGCGCACCGGCGCCTTGGCATATCAGCTGAACAAATGGTGGCCTGGTTTGGCCGCGCCAATCTGGTTCTGGAGAAGCACAACGTGCTGGACCCACCATGGTTGAAAGACCGTAAGGGCCTCACTGTTTCCATTTGGCTGGCAAAACCGGCACCCTCCCCCGTACTGCATCCAACAAAATCCAGGGCCCTGACATGAGTAACGATCTCCGCGTTTCGTTCGAATTTTTTCCGCCAAAAGGTGGTGAAGCTGAAGTGCCGTTCTGGGCTGCAGTCAAAAAGCTGGAGTTGATACAACCGGATTTTGTGTCGGTGACCTATGGTGCCGGAGGCACAACGCAGGACCGTACTTTGGCGACGCTGGCAAAACTGGCGTCCGAAACCACGCTCAAACCAGCTGGGCATCTTACCTGTGTGGGTAAAACCAAGGCTGAAGTTGATGATGTGGTACGAGCGTTTCGTGCCTCTGGGGTTAATCACATTCTGGCTCTGCGTGGCGACCCTCCTGCTGGCGTTGGCACGCGATTCTCACCACATCCTGACGGCTATCAAAACGCGGCTGATCTGGTGCGCGGCATTCGGGATATAGGCGAATTCGAAATTTCGGTTTCCGCCTATCCCGAGCGGCATCCTGAATCAGTGTCGATCGAAGAAGATTTGGCATTCATGGCCGACAAGGCGGAAAATGGCGCGACGCGGGCGATTTCACAGTTTTTCTTTCACAACGCGTTTTTCCTGCGATTGCGGGACCGGATCGCGGCGCGTGGTATTAAAATCAATCTCATACCTGGCATTCTGCCCATCACCAACTTCACCCGGGTCTGCGAATTTGCGGGAAAATGCGGCGCATTCATGCCGCCGGAACTTGAACGGCGGTTTGCCGGGCTTGATAAAGATCCGGAGACACGCAATCTCGTCGCGGCCATGGTCGCGGCGGAACAGGTACACGCTTTGCAGCGTGAAGGTGTGGAGGATTTCCACTTCTATACGTTGAACCGCAGTGAATTGGTCTACGCCATTTGTCGGGTTTTGGGACTTGGCAGTCCGACTGCCGAAGAAAAAGCAGCTTAAGCAGGGGTTCATGCGTTTGTAATATTGCGGTTCTAATCAAGTTTTGGGCCTTTTTCCCGACGCAACTTGACACTATATGGCGCGCAACTCTTATCGGACATACGAATCTCGTTGAAAACGCTCTCACAGTCCCTGACCGCTTCGCCCAGCATGCGCTTTACCTATTCCACGATGGATCAACCGTGGCTTCAGCGCATGATCATTCAATCAATCGAATTGCTGGGCGGGCAGCGCAAACTGAAACGGCTGTATTATCGACACATCGACAACTTGCGCCGGGGCGAAAGTTTTTTTGATTCGGCCATGCGCTTGCTGAACATCAACGTGTCCTATGATGATGCGGCGCTGGCGGCGATCCCAAAAACTGGCCCTGTGATATTTATTTCGAACCATCCCTATGGTGTTCTTGATGGCATAACCTTGACTTGGTTGGCGCTGAAAGCGAGGCCCGATACGAAAGTTTTGGCCAATGATGTTTTGTGCCAATCTCCAGAAGCCGCAGCGCATTTGTTGCCCGTAGCTTTTGCTCCTACCAGAGAGGCGCGCGAAACCAATGTGCGGTCGCGCATGCAGGCGCAGGCCTGGTTGAAGCAAGGACATGCCATTGGCATCTTTCCGGGCGGCGGTGTTTCCACGACTGAAAAACCATTGGAAGCACAAGCGGTGGATTTGCCTTGGGCGCCATTCACCGCAAAGTTGGTGCGGTCTTCGGGTGCCACTGTTGTGCCGGTTTTCTTCACGGGCCAAAATTCACGTTTGTTTCAGATTGCCAGCCATTTGAGTTTGACTTTGCGTCTTTCACTGGTGTTCCGGGAGACGGCGCGGCGGATTGGAACAGACCTTGGTGTGCGCATCGGCACGCCGGTGCCATTTGACGAAATCTCACATTTGACCACTCGTGACGAACTGATTTTGGAACTTAGAAGGCGAACCTTCAGTTTAGCAAAGCCCGAAGACATCCGCGGCGACAGCAAGGATCTGCATTTACGACAGGGTCGTATCAAAGGCTGGAAGCAGGTTGCCCGCATTGAAGATTGACCTGCTTGCCGACTCCGTTCTTTCAGTGCAAAATGCCGCGGGGCTCATGGAGACGTCGATGACAACGAGAACGCTTTTTTCTGCCTTCTGTTTTGCTGTGATGACCTCAACATCCGGCTTTGCCGATTGCCCTTCCGAGGATTTGGTCATGGGTGCGGGCAAAGCTTTCGCTTCGGCTTCCCGATCGGGTTCTGCATCAGCTTTTCTCAGTGCGGCTTCGCGTTATGCCGATACACGCAGCATTGCACTTTCGGCCTTGGGACCCCACCGCAAAAAACTGTCCAAGGCGCAGGAAGGTGAATATTTGCGTTTGGCTCAAGGTTACATGGGCAAATTCATGTCGCAGTACTCCAGCAAATTCAATACTTCCGGCATGAAGATCACGACTTGCAGCGGAAATATCGTTTCGGCCACAGCTGCCGGCGGGCGCAAGATCATCTTCCGTGTTGGTGGTGGACGCGTGCAGGATGTCAACGTGGCTTCAGTGTGGTTGGCCGGACAGAT
>CAXTLE010000172.1:0-6600 GCA_964244855.1 uncultured Aestuariivirga sp.
CCTCTCTCGTAAACGGGAGAGGTGAAGTAGAAACACGCCCATGCTTCACCTCTCCTGCCTGTGGGAGAGGGTGGATCACGCGCAGCGTGAGCCGGGTGAGGGACGTGTCCACTTGTTTCTCCAGCTTTGTTGACTTTCGCCCTCGCCTTCGCCATAAGCCGCTCAAATTCAAGGTCACATCCAGTCTTCGGGGGTCGGTCAGGGGTTGGGCTGTTGCCTGATCTGGTAACAAAACGCGTTTGTTATCAACGATTTATACGAAGACTATACGAAATACGGAGTTTAACGTGAAGCGCACTTACCAACCATCCAAGCTCGTCCGCAAGCGCCGCCATGGCTTTCGCGCCCGCATGGCAACTGTTGGCGGTCGTAACGTCATCCGTCGCCGTCGTGCTGCCGGCCGCAAGCGCCTGAGCGCCTAAGACCTCACCGTCCGTTATGGACAGGCTTTTGCGGCGGCGTGATTTTGTCGCGGCGGCGAAAGCGCCTGCTGTTTCAATGCCAAGCGTAGTAATCCAATCCCTCAAACGGGATGATGACGCTCCTGCGCGGGTTGGGTTTACCTGCACCAAGAAGCTTGGCAATGCCGTGATGCGCAACCGCATCCGCCGCCGGATGAAGGAAGCCGCACGACTTTCGATGCCTGAGATTGTGCTTCGCGCCCATGATTACGTGCTGATCGGGCGCATATCAGCTGAAAAGCGGGACTTTGAACTCTTGCGCAAAGACATTATATCAGCCCTCACCAAACTCCACGCCGGGCAAGGCAAAAGCTTTGACAGGTCAAAGCGCCCACCCCGCAAAAAGGACAAGCAACCGTGATGAATCAATCGCCTTTCGGCCAGCAAAACAAAGCGCCGGACAGCAAGAACTTCCTGCTCGCCATGGTGTTGTCGATGGCCATCATTTTCGGTTGGCAATATTTTTATGGCATGCCGGGCTTTTTGAAACCCGCTGCAGTTACACCAACAACGACAAAAGTTGAAGGTGCTGCTGTTCCCGGTGCAGCACCTGCCAGCACGGTTCTTGACCGTGCTGCCGCAATCAGTGGAAGCCCGCGTGCGCCAATTGATACGGCGCAGCTTTCGGGCTCGATCAATCTGATAGGTGCGCAAATCGATGATTTGCATTTGAAAAATTATCACGAGACGGCTGACGTGAAGAGCCCGATCATCACCTTTCTGTCGCCGAACAACACTCAGAACGGATATTTCGCCGAGCAGGGATTTGTGTCTGCACCTGGTCAAGTTGTGAAGTTGCCGGATTCGAAGACGGTATGGACAGCACCCACCGGTGCGACGTTGACGGAAGCAACGCCACTGGTTCTGACCTGGGACAATGGTGCAGGACTTTTGTTCCGTCGCGAGATTGCCGTATCGGATGAGTTTCTGATTACCGTGCGGCAGAATGTCGAGAACAAAACCGCAAGCCCGATTACGCTGTTGCCTTATGCACGTGTGCAGCGCCAAGGCACGCCAACCATTGGCGGATATTACAGCTTTTTTGAAGGCATGCTGGGCGTGCAAAACGACAAGCTCGTGGAAATCAAATACGCCGCTGTTGCGAAAGAAGGCGGCAAGGTTGAAACACCGACGCGTGGCGGTTGGCTCGGTTTTACCGACAAGTATTGGGCGACCTCGATGATCCCCGAACAGGCGCGCGATATCAAGGTCACCTATCAGCATTTGAAGCAGGGTGACCGCGACGCCTATCAGACTGATTATGTGGCTGTGGAACCGTTGGTCATTCAGGCAGGTTCGGTTGGGGTTTATGAAGACCACCTTTTTGCCGGTGCCAAGATTGTGGGCACCATCAACAGTATTGGTGCTAAATATAAAATTGGCAAATTCGAATACATGATTGACTGGGGTTGGTATTATTTCCTCACGCAGCCGATGTTCAAATTGATGGAATGGGCCAAGGGCCTGCTCGGTAATTTCGGTCTTGCCACTTTGTTGGTCACGGTCCTTGTCAAGCTGGCGGTATTCCCGCTGGCGAATAAATCCTATGCCTCGATGAGCAAGATGAAAAAACTTCAGCCTGAAATGGAGCGCATCAAGGCTGAGCATCCTGATGACAAGGTGAAGCAGCAGCAGGCTGTGATGGAGATGTATAAGAAGGAAAAGGTCTCGCCCGTATCAGGCTGCCTTCCCGTTCTGGTGCAGATTCCGATTTTCTTTGCCGTTTACAAGGTCATTCTCACGTCGATCGAATTGCGCCATGCGCCGTTCTTCGGCTGGATTCATGATCTCTCGGCACCAGACCCGACGAGCCTGTTCACACTGTTCGGCCTCATTCCCTGGTCACCGCCGCATATTCTGATGCTCGGCGCATGGCCGATCATGATGGGCATGACCATGTGGGTGCAGATGCGTTTGAACCCGGCCCCGGCTGATCCGATCCAGGCTTCCATGTTCAACTGGATGCCGCTGATTTTCACGTTCATGTTGTCGTCGATGCCAGTCGGCTTGGTGATCTATTGGACGTGGAGCAACTTCCTCTCAATCATTCAGCAGAGCTACATCATGAAGCGCAATGGAACGGAGCTCAACCTGTTCGGCAACATCCGCGACAGCATTCCGTTCCTGCGCAAGAAAACGTCGGCATGAGTGTTCGCAGTTACAATGAACTGGAGCTGAAAGCGGGGCGGCAATTGTTTTCCGCCCCGAGTTCGTTTCGCTTGGGAGTGGCCAAGCTTGAACAGTTGCCTCCGGTGCGCGGTGTTGAAATCGCCATTGCAGGTCGTTCCAATGTGGGCAAGTCCTCGCTGATCAATGCGTTGACGGGTGTGAAGGGTCTGGCGCGGGCGTCGAACACGCCGGGCCGTACGCGGGAGCTCAACTTCTTCGATATCGCCAGCCGCATGACCATGGTGGACATGCCGGGCTATGGCTATGCGAAAGCACCGAAAACCGAAGTCAAGGCGTGGCAAGCGGTGCTACGAGGCTATCTGCGTGGGCGGCCTGGTTTGACACGCGCCTTTGTACTGATTGATTCCCGCCACGGCATAAAGCCGGAAGATCTGGACATGTTCGAGATGCTGGATGAGGCCGCCGTGGCCTATCAGGTCGTGCTGACCAAAACCGACAAGATCAAACCTGCCGAGTTGACAGCGATAATTGAAGAGACCGCCAAGATCGTCGCAACCCGCGCCGCTGCTTTTCCGCTTTTACACGCCACATCATCCGACAAGGACTGGGGCATGGCGGAGCTCCGGGCTGAAATTGCGGGATTGTTGAATTGAAGGGACTCGTCCCTCACCTGATTTGCGCTTCGCGCAAATCGTCCTCTCCCGCAAGCGAGATCTCTGCGAAAGTGACGTCTTGGTTGATTTGTGATTCATTGGGTTTCCACTGATGGAGTTGAGTCGCGATGAGCCAGTCCAGTTTTGTTGACGCTTTTTTGCCGAAGGGCTTTGGTCGCAATGAGCGGCTTGAGAAGATATCGGCACTTTTGGATTGGCGTCCGTTGGAGGTTTTGGTTTTGAAGGTGCGCAGCGGTGAGCATGGACGGCCACCCTATGGGGCTTTGTCGATGTTCAAGGCGCTGTTGTTGCAGCAATGGTATGGCCTGTCCGATCCAGGCCTCGAAGAGGCCTTGCTGGACCGGGTATCATTCCGCAGGTTCTGCGACTTTGCGCTGGATGCCGATACCCCTGATGAGACCACCCTGTGCCGTTTCCGCAATGCCCTGAAGGATGCAGATTTGGGCGGGCGGTTGTTTGCCGAGATCAACAGGCAGCTTGACGCCCGGGGCCTGATTGTCCGCAAAGGCACCCTGGTTGACGCAACCCTGATTGCCAGTGCGCTGTGCCCGCCGCCGTCTGGTTCCACGCCCAAGTCAACGCTGGAGGCCCGGGGCGTTGAAAGCCACAACCCACTTGATCGCGATGCCAACTGGACCCGCAGCGGCAGTTCCCGCAAGCTGTTCTTTGGCTACAAGGCCCATATCGGCATTGACCAGGGATCAGGCATCATCCGCAGTCGCCAATTGACAGGGGCGAAGACCAATGAAAGCGTTTGCGCCGATGCCCTGATCATGGGGGATGAAAGGGCTGTCTATGCTGACAAGGCCTATGACAAGAAAGAACGTCGGCAGACGATCAAGGCCCGTGGTGCCAAGGACCGCATCCAGCACCGCCGCAACAAACACCAGGCCGAGCTCCCGCATTGGCAAACCATTCGCAACATCCTGATCGGGCGGGTGCGCGGTGCCGTCGAGCGCGTGTTCTCCCAGTTCAAGGGACCCTATGATCTCAGACGCATGCGTTACCGAGGCTTGAAAGCCAACGCCTTCCACCTCGATCTTGTCTCCGTGGCCTACAACATAAACCGCCTCTACAAACTTGCATGAGTCTCACCAGAAAAGCCAAAACAACGATCAAATCGTTGCAACAAGCAACAGCAACCGCCAACTGAAAACTACAAAATTGCCAAACCAACACAAACCAATACGAGCAAGCCTCTTTCGCAGAGGCCTCGGAAGCGGGAGAAGTGAAGACAATTGACTTCTCACAATCGCGCAAAGCGCGAGACGGATGAGGGCCTTTTCATCCGGCCAGATTCCCCTATAAGGCCATTCCGATTTCAGAGGACTGCAGCGTGATGACCGAGATGACTGTCAATGAGACTGCCCGCATTCTATCGGAGGCTTTGCCGTTTCTGCAGCGCTATGATGACCAGATCATTGTGGTGAAATTTGGCGGCCATGCCATGGTCGATCAGAAGCTGGCCAGCCAGTTTGCGCGCGACATGGTGATGCTGAAAGTCTGCGGCCTCAATCCCATCGTGGTGCATGGCGGCGGACCGCAGATCAACAAGATGCTGGACAAGCTGGCGGTGAAACCAGAATTCCGCGAAGGCCTTCGCGTCACCGATAATGAAACCATGGAAGTGGTGGAAATGGTATTGGCGGGGGCGATCAACAAATCCATCGTCGCATCGATCCAGCAAGCCGGTGGCCGGGCCGTTGGCATTTCCGGCAAGGACGGCAACCTGATGATAGCCGAACGCTACACCAAGAAAAAGAAAGATCCGGTGACGGGCGAAGAGTCCATCATTGACTTTGGACAGGTGGGCGAGCCTGTCCGCATCAATATCGAAATCCTGCACACCATCATGAAGTCAGACGCCATTCCTGTGGTGGCTCCCGTCGGCATTGGTTATGATGGGCAGACTTACAACGTCAATGCTGATACGGCAGCGGGTGCCATCGCATCCGCCACAGGGGCCAAGCGCCTGTTGCTGCTCACCGATGTTGCCGGTGTTCTCGACAAGAACAAGGAATTGATCAGTGAGCTGAAGATCGGCGACGTTCAACAACTTGTCGAAGAGGGCACTATCACTGGCGGCATGATTCCAAAAATTGAAAGCGCTGTTGCCGTTGTCTGGTCTGGCGTAGAAGGTGTGATTATTCTTGATGGTCGCGTGCCGCATTCCGTGCTGTTGGAGTTGCTCACGCCACATGGCGTTGGCACACGCATTTCAAGGTCGGGCGTATGACACGCAGCTTCAGACACGTTGACACCTGGGTGTTTGATCTCGACAACACGCTATACCCTGCGTCCTGTCGGCTGTTCGACCAGATTGATGTGAAGATGGGCGAATTCGTGGCGCGGGCTTTGGGAATGACTTATGCCGAAGCCAAGTTGCGGCAGAAGCAGCTCTATTACAAGCACGGCACCACCTTGCGCGGCCTCATGCAAGAACATGACATGAAGCCAGAGGGCTTTCTGGAATATGTGCATGGCATTGATTATTCGCCCGTAAAGGCCGACACGGATTTGGCCAAGGCGATTAAAAATCTGCCGGGACGCAAACTTGTTTACACCAATGGCACCGTGGCCCATGCCACCAACGTCATGAACAATCTGGGTATCACCGATTTGTTTGACGGTATCTTCGACATTATCCACGCCGACTATATTCCAAAGCCGGCGCGAGCGCCCTATGACGTGTTCCTGAAACACCATACGGTCGACGCAACCCGCGCCGCATTCTTCGAGGACATCGCCCACAATCTCGAAGTGCCACACGCAATGGGCATGGTGACCGTACTGGTAACGTCAGACGACAATCAGGACGCCGCCCATTTGAACGCTCATACAAAAGAAAGTTACATCGACCACGCCACGGAAAATCTACCGCAATTTCTCCACTCACTTCCTAAGCACTGACACGGGAACGCCACCATGAAGAACGCACAAACCATTATCGAAGCCGCCTGGGAAGACCGGGCCAATGTGTCGTTGAAGACCAAGGGCAATATCCGCAAGGCTGTTGAGTTCGCACTCGAACAACTCGACTCCGGAAAAGCCCGTGTCGCCGAAAAGCAAGGCGCTGACTGGCATGTAAACCAATGGCTGAAAAAAGCCGTGCTGTTGTCGTTCCGTCTGAACGACATGGAACTCATCAAGGGTGGTCCCGGCACATCGAAATGGTGGGACAAGGTACCATCGAAGTTTGAGGGCTGGACCGCGAAGAATTTCCGCGATTCTGGTTTCCGAGCCGTGCCAAATTGTATCGTCAGAAAATCCGCCTACATTGCACCGGGCGCGATCCTGATGCCGAGCTTTGTGAATCTCGGTGCCTATGTTGATAC
>CAXTLE010000173.1:0-2698 GCA_964244855.1 uncultured Aestuariivirga sp.
GCCCTTACCGCGGACGCAATGCCTGTGTCCGCCGTGGCACCTGCCTGACCGGCTGTCCTGAAGGAGCCAAGGCGTCCACGGACTTGACTCACTGGCCGGATGCGATTGCTGCTGGTGCACGTCTTATCACGGGAGCGCGCGTCAAGTTCGTTGAAACCGATTCCAATGGTTTGGCCACAGGTGCGATCTATATTGACAGAGCTGGACGTGAAATGCGTCAGCGTGCAAAAATTGTCATCGTGTGTGCCAATGGCGTTGGTACACCGCGCCTTCTGCTGTTGTCAGCAAATTCGAAGCAGCCAAAGGGACTTGCAAACAATTCCGGCATGGTTGGAACCCATTTGATGATGCATCCCTATGCTGCCGTAAACGGCCTCTTTGATGAATCGCTCGAAAGCTGGTTGGGTCCCTCAGGACAAGCAATCCACTCCCTTGAATTTGTGGAAAGCGATGCGTCGCGCGGCTTCCTGCGCGGTGGCAAATGGCAGGTCATGCCGTCTGGTGGCCCGCTCGGCATGCGTGCTGGCTACGGCGGAAAGGCGATTGAAGATGCCTTTGGTCTAAACTTGCACCGCAGCACAAAGCGTACCTTTGGTCGGTCCTTTGAGTGGGGCATCACGGCCGAGGATTTGCCAGAAGTCAGCAATAGGGTGGGACTGGACGACAAGTTGACCGACTCTGATGGCATTCCGTCCCCAAAGATTTTCTACAAAAATTCGGACAATACCCGCAAGCTCCTGGACTTTCACATCGCCCGCGCCCGCGAGGCTATGGAGGCATCAGGTGCAAAAGAAATCAAGCACACGGCCCTCATGCGCGATTGCGGTTGGCATCTGATGGGGACAGCGCGCATGGGCAAAAGCCCCGAAACATCTGTCGTCAACCAATGGTGCCAATCGCATGATGTTAAAAATCTCTATATCATGGATGGCAGTGCCTTTGTCACCTCTTCGGCCTCAAACCCCACGGCAACAATCATGGCTGTGGCACTACGCGCTACCAAACACATAATTGCGAACCGCCGTAACTTGGAGATTGCAGCATGAGCAACCTGTCAGACACCGAACGGCAAACATTTTCTCGGATTGCTGACTACCTTATCCCTGAGGGAGAAGGAATGCCGAGCGCAAGTCAGGTCGGCGTACCAGATGGCTTGCTTGACCAAGTTCTCGCAGCGCGGCCAGATCTTTCTGAGGCCTTATTGAGAGCATTGCGAAGTGTGGCCGATCTTTCGGCAGTGGAAGCTGCCAAGACATTGAATGAAACAGATCCATCCGGTTTTCACGCTGTCACGCTTGCAGCAACGGGAGGGTATTATATGTCCCCAATTGTGAGGAAAGCCATTGGCTATCCCGGTCAAGAATCTCGCCCTTTCGATCCTGATAAGACGACCGAGTACATTGATGACGGCAAGTTGGCCATGGTTATCAAACGGGGATCAATTTACAGACCTACTCCCTAGGTCAAACTTGCCGTCTCAAGTGAGCGATTGATCTTGAGGCGGCAATTTTCCTGCCAACAAGTGAGCCTGCCATGATCTCGCACGAACGGCCAATTGACCCAAATCCAGATGAGGCGCACGCGCCAAAGATGAAGGCGCCACCGGGTGCCACGGATTGCCATTTTCACATCTTTGGCGATCCGAAGCAGTATCCGCTCAGCCCGCATCGCATGTATGAGCCGTCCGACGCGCCAGTTGCTCGCTATCTGCGGATGGCAAATACTTTGGGCATTGAACGCATGGTCGTGGTCAATGGCAGCCCCTATGGCAGTGACAACAGCTGTATACTTGACGCCATCAAAGCATTTGGAACGTCAAGATCGCGCGGTGTGGCTGTCGTTGAACCGGATGTGACAACAACGCAATTGAGAAGCCTATACGAACAAGGCATTCGCGGAATCCGGATCAACCTCATTACGGGCCGGACGCCGATTTCTGCATTGCCTGACTTCGTGAAGCTCGTCAAACCGCTGGGGATGCATGTCCAGCTCTGGATCAAGGGCGAAAGACTTGGTGAGATTGCAGACGTGCTGCCACAGATCGACGTCCCTGTTGTGCTCGATCACATGGGACAGGTGCCAACATCCCTCGGCATGGATCATGCAAACTTCCGGACCTTGATGACGATGCTTGAGAGAGGCAAGGTTTGGTTGAAACTCTCAGGCTATCGTGTGTCCTCAGGCCCACCCTATTCTGACCTTGCAAAACCAGTTGCGAAATTTCTTGAAGTGGCAGGGGACCGCTGCGTGTGGGGCACCGACTGGCCACATCCGCTTCTCGAGGGGCGCGCTATGCCAAATGACGGTGACCTTCTCGATCTTTTGGCATCCTGGTGCACTTCATCCCAATTCAAAGCTGTCATGGTTGACAACCCAGCGCGGCTCTACGGCTTTCAGGCATAGAGATGGAACGTCAAGGCGCACCAGACCAAATCCGCCTCGGAATTGCCCTGCCAAGCGTCAATACCGTGCTGGAACCATGGATGCCCACCATCCTGCCTCAGGGTGTCTCTCTGCATATTGCGCGCATGCTCCTGCCCGATCGCATCACGCAACAGAATCTAGTTCAGATGGATCGGGACGATGGCGAACGCTCCGTCTTGCAACTCATGAGTTGCCGCCCACATGCTATTGTCTATGCCTGTGTGGCATCCAGCGTCGTGCAAGGGGATGCTTATGACAGGCATCTCATAGCCCA
>CAXTLE010000173.1:2798-6583 GCA_964244855.1 uncultured Aestuariivirga sp.
TATCGATGATCCTGCTCCATCAGCCGCGCAATTTGATTTGCCGCAGCTGAAAGGCTGGGAAGAATTGAGCCCAACAGGCGTTGCCGCTCGCCCGCGGCCCTGAGCACAAGGCTGCTTAGTGCGGCCCTCACCTGGCCACCTGTTGTTAGTATTGGCACAGCAACAGCCCAGATTCGCGATTGGTAGATTTCATCTAGGTAGACTTCGTCAGCAAAAGCATGACCGTCTTTACGGATTTGTTTCAATTTCTGAAGCAGTTCCCGACTGTTTGTCGCAATGGCGTCCCATCTGTTTCCGGTGGCGAGCGCCCGCTGTAAAGCAACTCGACGTTCTTCCTCGTCCATGAATGCAAGAGTCGCCAATCCGACGCCAGTCGCCAGCATCGGTAGCCGCGCGCCCAACCGTCCCGGTATCGAAAGACCAAGTGAAGCACGGTTGCTGTAGACAATTACCATTGCATCTGTATCAAAAACAGCGAGGTTTGAGGGCCATCCAATTTGGAGATGGAGTTGGTCAACAATAGGCGCCGCGAGATCGAGAATACGTGACTTCGTATCAAACCCCCGGCTCAGTGCCAAGGTCTTCCCAGTGACGCGATATTCAGTTTGAGCAGACGGTCGATAGATGTAGCCCTCAAAGGCCAGCGTCTCTATCAATCGAACTACAGTTGGTTGCGGAAGCCCGCACAACTTGACAACATCACGCACGCTGATGGGACCATGCTCACTAATAGTCCGCAGCACGGCGAGTCCGCGCTGGATTGAACGGACAGGATCGAAGGACGTCATCTACTCCGCAGCCAGTCGGTCACTGCCCCGCTGCAAACCTGTGAATGAAGCCGCGACAATCTCTGCCTGTTCTTCTTCATGCCGTTCGATAGAACCTCCCGCAGCGGCGGCCATTGGCGGTCTACCAAAGTATGCGAGGGGGCGAGTCGGTGCCAACTCGGCCAATTGATCGCGCACATATGCATAGGCACCTTGATTTTTGGGCTCCTCTTGGCACCAGCCAATTTCGGCCTCTCCAAACTCTTCCAACAACTCTTTAACGGCATCGGCGGGGAAAGGATAGAGCTGCTCAATGCGGCCTAACAATACAGAGTCGAAACGACCTTCGCGTCTAGCATCTGCTAGAACATAGTAGATTTTGCCAGAACAGAGGACGATCCGTTTGTATGTGCTTGCACTCTTGTTGACTAGCAGGCTCTGGAAGGACGTGCCTGGCTGGAAATCAGCTAGTTCAGAAACACAGCGCTTGTCGCGCAACAACGACTTCGGTGCTATCAAGAACAATGGTTTGCGTTCGCTCCCCTTTTGCTGTCGACGTAAAAGGTGGAACAGATTGGCTGGAGTCGATGGGTTGGCAACGATGATATTGTTACCCACAGCACTTTGCAGGATGCGTTCAATACGGGCCGAAGAATGATCAGGCCCTTGGCCTTCGAGTCCATGCGGCAAGGCAATGACCAGAGATGAATGTATGCGCCACTTGGCTTCCGCAGTCACGATGAACTGATCCACAACTGTTTGCGCCAAATTCAGAAAATCACCAAACTGCGCTTCCCACACAATCAAACGATCAGGATCAGCAAGGCTCAAGCCATACTCGAATGACAACACACCATACTCAATGAGCGGTGAGTTGATGGCTTCAAACCTACAGCCATTTTCCGCAACGGTTGAAAGTGGTGTGAACTGCCTGCCGGTCGTCTTGTCATGTGCCGTCAAGTGCCTTTGTGTGAAAGTTCCGCGAACGCTGTCTTGTCCGCTGAGTCGGACGCCAATGCCCTCTGAAAGCAGGCTCGCAAAAGCCAGTGACTCGGCTGTCGCCAGATTGATACCTTTTCCAGCAGTAACGGATTCAAGCCGCGCACGTCCAAAAGCGCGGACTTTCGGATCAATCTCCATGTCGTCAGGCAGTGAAGTGAGCTGTCGGGCGAGCACCATCAGCTGATCGGCAGGGATTCCCGTCGATGAATCGTAAGCTTCGCTCTTCGAGCTCCGCGTTTCAGGGAATACAATCGTTTCGTCGACGGCGCTATTGGACCTGTGGTTCTCATACGTGGCGTAGGCGTGTTCCATTTCCGTGGAGAATTTCACGCGACGCTGCTCTGCGCGTTCATGGGCTTGGATTGAGTGCGCCTGCACAAGCGTCGAATAGGATTTCTTCAAGGACAAATGCTGATCGACCGCCGCCCAGGTCTGCGGTTGTGTGAAGCGCGGTTCATCGAGCTCATTGTGGCCGCTGCGACGATAGCAAACGAGATCAATGATGGCGTCACGGTGAAACGTGTCACGCCAAGCGAGGGCAACACGTGCCGTCGCTGCAGCGGCAATGGGATCGTCGCCATTCACATGCAAGATGGGAATACCATAAGCCTTGCCAATGTCCGTTGGGGAGGGCGTAGAACGCCCTTCTTCTGGCAGAGTTGTAAATCCGATCTGATTGTTTACGACAAGATGGATTGTACCTCCAACGCTGTAGCCTTTGAGACCACCCAGTTGCAGAATTTCACTTACCAGTCCTTGCCCTTCAAAGGCCGCGTCCGTGTGCATCAGCAAAGGCAACACCTTGCCACCATTGCCTGAATGTTGCTTGACCTCTTGGCGGCCGCGTGCGGCGCCCATGGCGACCGGCGCAACAACAATCAGATGCGAAGGGTGCGGCATTACTCTTATATTCAAGTGCCCTCGTTCGGTACTAACAGCGGCGGCGAGGCCGTTGTGGTAGGGAACGTCTCCAGTAAAGAACGCACTGCCTTGCGTGACGTCGGTTCCCTTGATTTCTGCAATAAGCGTAGGGAGAGATTTCCCAAATACTGTCGCAAGGGTTGCCAATCTGCCCCGGTGCATGCCGCCGATGACAACTTCCTCGTAGTCTTTCGCCGCTGCCTCAGAGAATATTTCGCGCGCAATAACAGCAGAGCACTCAGAGCCTTCAATCCCAAAGCGCTTTTTGGCGGGCCATTTTGTTTTTATGAAGCGCTCGAACTCGTCTGCCAAAAGCACTGACTCAAGTGTTGAGGCCCACAACGCTTCTCCCACGTCACCCATTACCTCCCGTTCAAACGTTTTATAGAGCCAGTCGCGCTCTTCACTTTTGAATAGATGCGCCGCTTCAAGTGCGGCATGCCCGCAATAGGTCGTCCTCAACAACTCAATTGCATCTTTGCCGTCAAGTGTTCGGGTAGTGCCTCCGAGTTCCAGCGTTACCGTCCTGCCATATGCAAGTCTATTGGCGGAGGCGATCTCGGTTGGTAACTCACGTTTGATAATGCCGAGGGGGTCGAGCTCTGCTCCGGCAAAACTGTTGTCTCGGTAGGCTCTCAAGAGCGTATTTGAAATTGAACCCGCATCAATGGTTGATGTCCTTGGACCAATGCCGAGCGTGTCGAAATAGTGCCTCACATCGGCTGGCACCGAACTCGGTTCGCGCAGGTAACGCGCGTGCAGGCCCAGCGCAAATGAGCTGTCACCAGAAATCGGGAATGTCATGGGTAATCTCGCGATGGCATGGCTCTGCTGCCGTTGACTGTTCGTGTTTGCCTATAACACGAGCACTCCCCGCAGTTCAATTTTTTGAACCTAATATTCATCTGATGAATGAAATTGATCTCGGCTATTGATATAATGCCTGAGTTGGCTGAATTGTCGACAAAATCATTGACGATAAATCCGCATAGCGGGCGGAAATTCACGACGTACCGGAGAAACGAATTTGTACCAGCTGTTAACGGGAGTCAGGGTCGTCGAGGGGGCATCATTTATTGCCGCTCCCTACTGCGG
>CAXTLE010000174.1:0-6578 GCA_964244855.1 uncultured Aestuariivirga sp.
TATTCTGAATAAACAACGCCTTGACGGGTGGTCCACCACGCAAATCCGCCGGGTTGCCCAACAAGACTTCGCCAATGCGGCTCTGGTCCATGGTGCGAACACCGGACTTGGCCACGTCCCTGCCCTCAATCAGCCGCTTGTTCCATTTGTAAATCCCGCTGTTGGAATGCAGCGCTCCGCCACCCTCATGCAGCCAGGCCCCGGTGATCGCGGGAATACAAGACACAGCGTGCATGTTATGGGCACCATTGCGCGAACGCGAAAAGCCATAGCCCAGGCGGAAATAGGTCTTCGGCGTTTGCCCGATGAGCCGCGCCAGTTCTTCAATTTGCGCAACTGTCAGTCCCGTGATTTCTGCTGCCCACTCCGGTGTTTTCGCTGCGAGATGTGTCTCCAATCCCCCAGGATCATCCGTATACTGACGGAGATAGTCCCGATTGGCAAAACCCTCGCGGAACAACACATGCATTACGCCACAAGCCAGGGCACCATCGGTGCCGGGGCGGATGATGTATTTGTAATCCGCCTGCTTCATGGTGCCGGTATCATAGACGTCAACACAAGCCAGCTTCGCGCCGTGCGATTTTCGCGCCATGCCGATATGGGTCATGACATTGACCTGCGTATTCACGGGGTTGCCACCCCAGACCACGATCAAATCCGACTTCTGCATTTCGCGCGGATCAACCCCCGCAATGCGGCCTGTGCCTGCAAAATATCCTGGCCATGAGAGCGCTATGCAGAAGGTACCATACATGCGGGAATAGCTTTTGGCATTGGTCAACCGCTCAATGCCGTCACGCATCACAAGGCCCATAGTGCCTGCGTAATAATAGGGCCAGATGGCTTCCGCACCATGCTCCGCTTCGATGGCCGTAAACCGCCGGGCAATCTCCGCCATCGCTTCGTCCCAACTGACGCGCTCAAACTGCCCGGACCCCTTGAGGCCGGTGCGCTTCATCGGGTAAAGCAAGCGTTCGGGATGGTGAATGCGCTCGGCATAACGCGCTACCTTTTCGCAGATCACACCAAGCGTATAGGAATTGTCCTTGTCACCGCGCACCCGGCCTATGGTGTGCTCGTCGAGCAGCTCGACATCGAGAGCACAGGCAGACGGACAATCATGCGGGCAGACGGATTTGCCGATCTTGATATTGGGCGTGACGTGAATGTTCATGGGATGAGTTTCGCACAACATCGCATGTGGGTCAAAGAGGCCCTTCGAGGCATCGCAAGAGGGCGATGCACCTCAGGGTGAGGGTTTACGGATTTCCCTTATGCTGAGGTGCGAGCCCTTGCGAGCCTCGAAGCACGCACCAAGACTTCAACTCAGGTGATGCACAGGACCCATGCCGTAAACCGGAGTCTTCAGTCCTTCCATGCGGGCTTTCAATTGCAGCGACAGGAACTGCGAGTAATGTCTGGACTGGTGCAGGTTTCCGCCATGGAACCACAGCGCTTCCTGCTGCGTCGGCTTCCACATGTTGCGGAGTTCGCCTTCCCATGGCCCCGGGTCTTTCGTCGTATCAGAGCCCAGCCCCCAACACTTGCCCACCTTGTCGGCCACGTCCTTCGAAATCAGCTTTGCCGCCCAGCCGTTCATGGAGCCATAGCCTGTGGCGTAAACGATGACGTCGGTTTTCAACTCGCTGCCATCAGCGAACTTGATGGCTTTTGGTGTAATCTCTTGCACAGTCGCCCGCGACTTCAATTTGATCTTGCCATCTGCGACCAGTTCTGACGCCCCGACATTGATGTAATAACCCGACCCGCGCCGCAGATATTTCAGGAACAGGCCCGACTCATCATCACCCCAGTCCAGCCAGAAACCGGCCGTCTCCAAGCGATCATAGAAATCCTTGTCCTGCTCTTTCATCTTGGCATAGGCCGGGATCTGAAAGCGGTGCAGAATTTTGTAAGGCAGCGATGCAAAAATCAGATCGGCTTTGTGATGGTCAACACCATTGGCCACGGCGCGTTCTGAATAGAGATCGCCCAAACCCACCTCCATCAAGGTCGCAGATTTCACGATATGGGTTGAAGACCGCTGCACCATGGTCACGTCAGCGCCCTTCTCCCAAAGTGCCGCACAAATATCATGGGCTGAATTGTTGGAGCCGATGACGGCCACTTTCTTGCCCTTGTATTTGTCTGGACCCGGATGTTTCGACGAATGGTGCTGTTCGCCCTTGAAGGTGGCGGCCCCCTTGAACTTTGGAATATTGGGAACGCCGGACTGCCCCGTGGCGATGACCAGCTGCTTCGGCTTCAGCGTCACGGCCTTTCCCGCGCGCACAACTTTCACCACCCATTCCTGTTTCTTCTCATCAAACTTCGCTGACTTGCATTCGGTAGACGCCCAGTAATTCAGCTCCATGATTTTGGTGTAGGTTTCGAGCCAGTCGCCAATCTTGTCCTTCGGGCTGAACACCGGCCAATCATCCGGGAACGGCAGATAGGGCATGTGGTCATACCAGACCGGATCATGCAGGCAGAGCGATTTGTAACGTTTGCGCCATGAATCGCCCGCCTTCTTGTTCTTCTCGATGATGATGGTTGGCACACCCAGACGCCGGAGCCGCGCACCAAGCCCAATACCACCCTGCCCGCCACCAATGATCACGCAATAGGGCTGTGTCTTGTAGCCGAGTTCCTTTTCTTCCTTCTCGCGCCGCTCTGCCCAAGTCATGCGGTCTTTGAAAGCCCCGTGGGTGACACCCATGGCGCGTGATGCACCCTTGTGTTCCTCGTGGCCCTTCAACTCCACCATGGTGGTCAACAGCGTCCAGCCCTTGCCATTCTGCAAGCGCAATTGCCCCTTGCCCCGTGCTGTTTCACTCTCAAACAGCAACCATGCCTCACTCATAGCCTCATCGCCCGTGGCCTCGCCGTCAAGCTTCCAGGAGGTTTTGCCAACATGGCCAAGCGTGGCTTTCAGCATGTCGCCGATCTCGGCCCTGCCCTCGGAGGTTTTGATGTTCCAGGTGAAGAACACCAGATCACGCCAGAAACATTCCTCGCCAAACAACGCAGTTGCCGCTTGGATATTTTTTGTATTGAGCGCTTTCTCAAAATCCGAAAGCCAGGCGCTTACCAATTCAGTTGCAGTGGACATGCGACGACTCCCATTGTGCTACTAAGCTATGCTGGCATGAATTTTTGTATCTGAAAAGCGGGCAACTTGTGTGCAACTGCGAAGGAGGCTACGACGCGGGAATGCTCACCATCACCTCGCAACAAAACCCCCACGTCAAACTTGTCAAATCGCTGGAGGACAAGAAAGCCCGCCGCGAACATGGTCTGTTTGTGGCTGAAGGTCTGGACATGCTGGAACGCGCCGCCAATTGCGGCTGGGAGCCGGAAATCTACCTCGCAACAAAGCCTGCCTGGATTTGGGACGCACACAAACCACTGATTGTCTCCGACAAGATCATGTCAACGCTCTCCGCCCAAAACAACGCCCACGACGTGCTCGCCACCTTCAAACAGCGCTGGCAACCCCGCCCCAGCAAAGACGGACTATGGCTCGCCCTTGAAGACATCCGCGACCCCGGCAATCTCGGCACCATCATTAGAACAGCGGATGCTGCGGGGGCAGCGGGCATCATATTGGTGGGCGATTGTTGCGACCCCTATGCACCAGAATGCGTGCGCGCGACAACAGGATCAATCTTCGCCATGCCACTGGTGAAAATGCCAACGCCGCAATTTGTAGAGTTTCTCAGCGGCTGGCAGGGTGAGAGTGTGGGCACGGTGATGGGGGCGAAGCAGAGCTATCGTCGCGAATATAAATTACCAACACTGCTCGTCATGGGGTCAGAGTCACGCGGCCTTACATCGCCCGTGTCGCAAGGATGCAAGACACTTGTGGCTATTCCGATGCGTGAGGGCGTGGAGAGTTTGAACGTGGCGACAGCAACAGCGCTGATGTTGTTTGAGGTCGCATCCCTGGCTTAACACCGTCATTCCCGCGAACGCGAGGATGAGGAAAGGTAGGGTAATCTCCCTACCCCTTCCGACTCCTCGCCAGCCGCTGGCTCTCCTTCTTCAAAGGCCGCGCTACCGGGCAAACCTCTTGCACATAACCATTCAGCGTGTTGGTCAAGCTCTCGCGCACCAGTGAATAATGCACAAACTGGCCACGCTTTTCACTGCGCACCAGTCCTGCCGCTTCGAGCACCGTCAGATGTTGCGATACCGATGGTTTGGAAATGTTGAACCGGCTGGCAATTTCCCCAGCCGTCAATTCCGCTTCGGCAAGGTAAGCCAAAATCTTGCGCCGCACTTGCGACGACAGGGCTTCGAATACTCTTTGTATGTCCACCACTACACTCCAGAATTTTAACCTTGCATCATTTAGGTACTTGCCTAACTACTTTGCGTCAGTCTATATTTAGTCTGTTACCTAATTACTAAATTCCGGAACGGTAGTAAAGGGAAATGCCATGGCCACGATTTCAACCGACAGGATGATCTCAACCCCCGAAAGCAACGCGGTTGACGGCAAGGTGGTGTGGCAACCATACAAATCAATTTGGATTTCTGTTTTGACCCTGATTGCCATCATCGGCGCACCCCTCACCTTCTCATGGGACGCTTTGGCTCTCTTCATCGTCACCTCCGCCATCACCATCTGTGCGGGCCATTCTGTGGGCATGCACCGCTTGCTCATCCATAAATCTTTCCGCACCCCAAAATGGCTGGAACGTTTGCTGGTCTATATCGGCACCCTCGTGGGCATGGCAGGTCCCTTCGGCATGATCGCCGCCCACGACATTCGTGACTGGGCGCAGCGGCAAACCGAATGCCATGATCTTTATGCCCACCGTCGCAACTTTTTTCATGATGCCTGGTGGCAAATGCACTGCATCGTTGACCTCGATCACCCACCGCGCTTTGTCATCGAACCTGAAATCGCTGAGGACCGCTTCTATCGGTTCATCGAAAAATACTGGATGCTGCAACAATTGCCTTGGGCCATCCTGTTCTTCACTATCGGCGGCCTGCCATGGGTCATCTGGGGCATAGCCCTGCGTGTGACCGTATCCCTCACGGGCCATTGGCTCATCGGCCACTTCGCCCATCGCCGGGGCCACCAAGGCTGGGTGGTCGATGGTGTTTGTGTGCAAGGCTACAACATCCCCTACGCCAGCCTGCTCACCTTCGGCGAAAGCTGGCACGGCAACCATCACGCCTATCCAGGGTCAGCGCGACTGGGTGTTGAAGAAGGGCAGTTTGATCCCGGCTGGTGGTTGATCAAGACGCTTGAGTTCGTCGGGTTGGCGCAGGATGTGAAGGATCGCGCGCAGGTGGGTGAGCGTGAGGGATTGCGACGGGTGGCGATGTGATGAAAGTCACCAACAAAAGCTATATGGTTTCTTTTGAAATCCTAAATGCGCTTCTCTTGGCAATTGGCCTATTCATGATCTTTAGTTTCTTTTGTTGGCTAATTTACAATTTTGCATTCAATCAATTCGGCTCAAACATCTTCCAACTCTTGCACTACGACACAATTGCTCCGACCGTTGCCTCAGGTATTTTCATGATGGCAATGTTGTTAATCTTGGGGATTGTTTGGTCGATCTTCATTTTGATAGTCTCACTACTGCAATATGGCTTACTAGCTGTGCCCATCGCCAACTATATGTCAGCAGGATTGGAACGTGACGCAAAGCGCAGTTGGGAGTTTTACATTTTAAATGGAGCGCTGATTGGCGGCGGTCCTTGGTGGGTTCTCGGCTATTTCATGTTTGACTCACGCACCGATATTGGCAGTTTGATCGCGGTTCTCGCGCCCGGACTAATTATAGGGTTGTTCTCAGGCGCAATTTTGAAGCGTCGCCTTGTAAGACTTGCGTCAGCAATGGGCATTGAAAACTCATTGGTTTAATATAACGTCAGAAAACTTGGAGGCGATCATCGTGAAGATCACAATTATTGTTGATGACGACCTTGTTGATAAAGCCCGCGAAATTACGGGCGTCGATGAAGTGTCAGTCATTTTGTATGACGCCCTGACAGAGTTGGTTTCAAAAGAAGCGGCCCGCAGACTTGCCGCACTCGGCGGTTCGCAACCAGACCTCAAAATTCCACCACGACGACGTCCCAAACTCAAGTGACACAAGTGCCGACGGAGTTGCTGCCCCTTATCCGCCCTTCGGGCACCTTCTCCCGATGAAGTATCGGGAGAAGGCCAATGTATCTGCCTTCTCCCGTTTCTTCTAACGGGAGAAGGTGCCCGAAGAGCGGATGAGGGGCGGTAGATGATAGCGTTGGAACTATCTCCGTCAGTTTTGGCTCACCTCTCAACGATGAATTGAACCTTGCTTTCAGCCCCGCGCCCAGCGATTCTGTGTCGAAATAATCTGGAGCCTGAATCATGAAATCCAATGCCCGTGTAGTCGTAGTCGGTGGCGGAGTCATGGGTGTTGGGTTGCTTTATCATCTCGCCCTTGAGGGTTGGTCGGATATTGTGCTCATCGAGAAGGGCGAACTCACCTCCGGTTCCACATGGCATGCGGCAGGGCAGTGTCCGCATTTCAATTCGTCGCTCAACATGACCAAGGTGCATGTTTATG